>CAMNPA010000071.1 GCA_946547205.1 uncultured Selenomonadales bacterium
AACGATACCATTTACACCGACGAAAGCAATTCGGTCACAATCAAAGGCGACAAAGGCAATGACAGCTTGCAAGGCGGCAACAGAGCCGATAAACTTTTCGGCGGAGACGGCCTCGATACGTTACGGCGGCAACGATTCGCTTTGGGGCAATGCGGGAGCCGATACTTTCATTTACAGTGACGGCGACGGCAAAGATGTTATCTTCGGCTTCGCGGACGATGACCTCTTGCAAATCACCGGGACTTTCTCCGCGTCTTACAGCAAGTCAAAGGCGGAAGTTTATTTCAAAGTCGGCACCACGTCCAAAGCAATTACCTTGAGCAATTTCACGGCAACGACTTTCCACATTAACGACAACACTTACGGAATCAACGGCAAAAATAAATTCGTCAAGAAATGAGCTTTGAGCTTTGAGCTTTAAGCTTTAAGGAAAAATCTCGGCTAAAAAATAAAAGCTCCTTTAAGTTATGCTTGGCACAACACAAAGGAGCTTTTTCTTGTGCAATGATGCATTTTAATTTTTCGGCTGAATCGTTCCGTTTTGATACGCAAGCAAAAGTTTATGCAAGCCGATAATTTCATCGCGAATGCCTTGCCCGTGGTCGGTGTCGCCAACCGTCATGTGCCGCGACAAAATTTCGACAGTCTCCGCAGTCGATTCAATGTCCTTGTTCTCCGCAAGAGCAAGCTTAACGTCGGCGATTTTTTGATGGCGCAAAAGTCGGAAGCCGCGCGAATTTGAAATCAACGTGTAGCCCGAAATGCCGGTTTTCTCGTGATAAGGCGTGCTGAATCCGCCGTCAATGACCACAGCTTTTCCGCCGGCTTTAATCGGACTTTCGCCTTGCCGCACGCGAACGGGAACATGACCATTGACAATGTGACCGCGCTCCGGGTCAAGCCCGAACTCCGTTAAAATCGCGTCGCAAATCTTCACGTCGTCAATCAAATTGTAATACGGGTCGGCGGGCTCCTTGTGAATCTCTTTGTCGTCGATGAATGCGCGTTCAAATGTGCGAAACTCTCTTCCGGCAATCGGACTTAGCAAGCCGCACCAAAGGAAGTACATAAAATCCAAATCCTCAAGGTTCCTGTCGAAGTAAGCGCGACGTGCACGACGGTCGACGTAATCGAAATAATCTTTGCCGCTGAAAGTCTCGCCCTCGAACGAAATTTTTTTAAACGAGCCGTCATCATTGAGCGGAACATTCGCATGAAAAAGCAGCGTCCCGTTGTGGCAAGTGTACGCGCCGCCTTTTTTGTAGAGAAAATCGACGTGAGCTTGAAGGTTGACGCTCGCCAAAAAATTTTCTCGCAAGCCGGAAATAATTTCGTGCTCCTCCGCCGTCAAGCGATAAATGTCGTCGGAATTTCTGTCCAGCGTCGGAAAGTTCATGGTCTTAAGCTGATAACTCTGCCCGTTGATTGAAACGGTGCCTTCGTCGAAATTTATCTTGTCGAGCAAAAGTCGGCTGTCCATTTTAAAATCCGGGTTGCGACGAATCATTTGACCTTCGAGCTTGAACATCATCATCAAGCTTGCAAGTTCGGCGGCGCGCAAAGGATTTTCATCGGGATAAAGTTTCGACGCGAAGACCGTCAACGGACGCAAGCTGATACCGTAGCCGCGCTCCAAAACATCAGTGTTGTTGTAGTGCAGAGAATTTCGCACGACCGCCGCGATACAAACTTCACTGCCCAGAGCCGCGCCCATCCAAACAACGTCGTGATTTCCCCATTGAATGTCGACCGCCTCGAAATAATTCATCAGCAGATTCAAAATCGCATCGGGTCTGTCGCCTCTGTCGAAGAAGTCTCCGACCAAATGCAGGCGATGAATTGCCAAACGTTTCAAAAGCACCGTGAACGCATGAATAAAATCTGCGCCGCTGTTTATCTCGACGATTGAGCTCAAAAGTTTTTCGTAGTAAATTTTCTGCGCCTCGTCCGATTCGGGATGAGTGTTGAGCAATTCCAAAATGACGGTCTCGTAGCTGTTGGGAATGAGTTCGCGCATTTTGAACGATGGATATTTGAAACTCATGAACTTTGCAAGCCTGACGAGTCGCGCAAGATTTTTACGGTACCAGGCAGGCGTATCGCGTTGTTGAGCTTTAATCTGCGTGATTTTTTCTTTCGGGTAATAAATCAGCGTGCAAAACTCCGCAATTTCTTCCTCGCCGAGCAAATCGCCAAAGATATAGTCAACTTTCTCGTGAATGACGCCGGAGCAGTTGTTGATGATGTGCAGGAACAAATCGTATTCGCCGTGCAAATCGCTCATGAAATGTTCGGTGCCCTTCGGCAGAGACAGCCGCGACTGCAGATAAATCAGCTTTTCGTAAATGGATTCTTTCGTCGGATATTTTTCCGAAAGGATTCGCATCAAGCTTGCCGCGAAATCATAATCTTGTTTCATGACCGTCAACTCCTTAGCCGATGAATTTTTCAACGCGTTTTAATGCCGTCGAGCAAAATTTTTACTTTGAGCCGAATGTTTTCTTGGAACGGCAGATTGAGCTTGCTGAATGCCGTCGTCTGATAAATCGAGTGAATCATTTCCGAAATTATATTCGGCGGCACGTCGTCGCGAAATTCTCCGCGCTCCTGTCCGCGCAGAATTATTTTTTTGAACAGTTCACGGAAGCCGGGCGAGAGACTTTGCGGAATTTGTTCGGGCTTATCGGAATGTTCGCTTGCACTGATGAACAGCGGCAGAATAAATCGGTTCTCGTCGATTAATCGCGCCGTGCAAATGCAACACAGCTCCAAAAGTTCCGCCGACGATTGATTGTCCGCGCCCGCCGATAAAATATTTCTCTCGACTTCTTCGCGCAGATTCTTCGACAACGTCAGCAAGACTTCTTCCTTTGAGCTGAAGTAATTATAAAAAGTTCCGACGCCGAGTTGAGCCGCCTGCATTATGCCCGCGATTGACGTGTTCGCGAAGCCGTGCAGTTCAAATTGTTTAGCGGCGGCGTTCAAGATTGTTTGTCGCGCCTGAAATTTTTTTTGCTTTCTCAAGCCGCCTTTCTCCGCCATAGTCACACCTCCTAACAACGCGCAAGTTCACAATTCTTTTCGCAACAGGTACAGGAAAAACGGTGCGCCGAGCATCGCCATCAAAATTCCGACGGGCAATTCAATCGGTGCAAAGATTGTTCGTGCGAATGTGTCGCTTATCGTGACGACTGCCGCGCCCAATGTCGCCGCGCCCGGCAATAAAATTCGATAGTCCGAGCCGAGAATCAATCGTGCAGTGTGCGGAACGATTAAGCCGACGAAACCGAGTAAGCCGACGACACATACTGCCGATGCCGCCAAAAGTGCCGCGACTGCCGTTAAGATTGTTCGCACGAGATGGACGCGCAAGCCTAAACCTGTGGCAACTTCATCGCCGAGCTGCAGAACGTTCAAATGCCGCGCCGATAAAAATGTAAGCAACGTGCCCGCGATTGAATACGGCAACAAAATTTCGACGTGCGACCAACTCCTTGCCGATAAGCCGCCGACCATCCACATTAACGCGCCGTGAACTTTGTCGCCCGCAAAAATCAGCAACGCCGAAATTCCCGCGCCTAAGAACGCACTGACTGCCACGCCCGCCAAAATTACGCGAATCGGTCTGATGCCGTCTTTCCACGCCAAAACGTAAATCAAAGTTGCCGCGAGCATTGCGCCGACAAATGCCGCCGGTGTCACGAAAATTCCTGCGTCGCCGAAAATCATCATGACGAAAATTCCGAACAGTCCCGCGCCCGACGATATGCCGATTATGTGCGGATCAGCGAGAGGATTTTTCATCACTGCCTGCAAAATCGCGCCCGACAGCGACAAGTTCACACCGATGAGCATTGCGACGATTGTTCGCGGCAGCCGAATGTTTTCTAAAATTTGTCGACGCGTCTCATCGAGTTCAACGTTGCCGAAAAAATTTGCGAAGACTTGCGACGCGGAAATTTCGACGGAGCCGTTTGTTAAGCTTAAAAAAAATCCCGCGACCGCAGCCGCGCAGATTAGAAAAAATTTCATGTCAATATCTCGTCGGAGCTTCGGAGGCAGGCAAATGATTTTCGTCGTAAGTGACGCCTGCGCCGCCGTCGTATTGAATCAAAAGTTTCGCGTAAAGATTTTTCCAATCGTTGAAGATTTTAACGGCGTTATCGTTCAATGTCGCGGCGAATTTTTCTTTCGACAGCCCGCGAGAATTTTCGACAAGCTCAAGCGAATTTTTTTCCGACTGCCGAACAGCCGCTTCAATCGTGCCGCCAAGCGAATTCCACCAGCCGCGACTTAAAGCAATGATTTGATTCGACGCCCAAAACATTTTTGAATCGTCGTAAGTGTCGCGGAGCGCGTGAGTGTAAGCGTCGGGCATTTTCGCCACGGCAAACGGTATGTAAGGATTTTCAAGCGGAGTATTTATCGACAGCCAACAAATCGGCGCGGGCAACTTGTCATTAATCTGCGTGATGTGTGAATAACTCGTTTTCGCCGAAAGAATTCCGCGTTCAGTTTGTTTCTCGTTCACGTAATGATACGGCGAGCCGTAAAGCCCGGCAAATTGACTGCGCGTCTTGTCAAACTCTGTGCCTTGATAATAATCGCGATACAAATTCATTATGTCGTTGATTGTCAACTTTTTATCGGGACGCACGCTCAACGTATAATAATTTGAATCGTAACCTTCAACCTTGGGCGACAACTTCAATGATGGAGCAACGGTATCAAGTCCGCGCCACACTCGACGCATCGAATAATACGGATGATTGAATTCCGCGCCGCGCAGTGACTTCAGCCAATCCAAATTGCCGTGCTCGTCGTAAGCCGCCCAACCAAGTTCCTCTAACATTTGCGGAAGTTTCGGATTGAAAATTTGATTCGGGTCGCCGACGCGTATCGCTCTTATTCGCAACTGATTCGCCGCAATGGAAAAATGTCCGTCGGGAATTTTTTCGGCAATCCAAACGCCTTTGCCGTTCGGAGTCGGTTGCATTTCAAAGAGCCAGCCTTCGTTCTTATCGGCGACGAAAAAAGATTCTGCCGTGCCGTAAAGCCCGTACTCGTCGATAAGTTCGCCCATGAGTTTAATCGCATCGCGGGCAGTCTTGCAACGTTCAAGGGCAACGCGTCCGAGTTCAGACGAATAAAAAATTCCGCCGCCTTTAACGTAAGGAGCCTCGCGCAGATGTTCGGAAGTGTCCGTGCATTCGCCGAGCGTCAAGCCGTGTTCGTTCATTACAGTATATTTGCCGTCAATGTAAGCGTAAGTGTGCTCAACCTGCGGAATGTGTCCGATTGGTTTTGTCAACGGTTTGCCGGGATAATTGTAAGCGTCGCTGCGTTCGGGCGCGACAAGATGCGGGCAACTGAAACAATTGTATTCGGGCAACTCTCCGCTTGCGGCAGCAGTAGGATACACCGGGCGAAGACTTCCCTTATTGTGATTTTTCGCGGGAACGCAGACGACATTTGGATCGCCGCCGAAACCGTCATTTGAATGCGCGACAAAAATACTTCCGTCCGTCGACGCGCCCTTAGTCACAAGCATTATCGTGCAAGCTTCGGCGTTGACGTTCATAATCAACAGCAAAGCCAATCCCGCGACAATGCCCGCAAAAATTTTCATCATGGCGTAAATCTCCATGCTTCACATTGCGACGATTGAAATGCCGTTGGCGTCTGCGAGAGCGATCATTTGTGCACGTTCAACCAACAGAGTTTTGCCGGCTTCAATCGCAAGAGCCGTTGCTCCGACTTTTGCCATTTGCTCAATCGTGCGATAGCCGACCGTAGGAATGTCGAATCGATTATCTTGTTGCGGCTTGGAAACTTTCGTGACGACTGCTCCGCCGTGCGCCAAATTGCCGCCGCGTTCAATGCAAGCGTCCGTGCCTTCGATAGCCTCCAGAGCCATCACAGCGCGATTTTTCACGACGACGGTTTGTCCAATGTCGAGGCGTCCGAGTTCTTTGGCAATGCGAAAACCGAATTCCATATCCTGCCGTTCAATGTCAGTCGGTTCGCGTTTAGTGATTGTTCCACGTCGCGGCATGAGTTTTCTAATCAGCGCGGTTTGATCGAACGTTTGAATTCCCGATTTCGCCAATTCGCGCACAAACGCCATCATGATTGTATCGTCGCGTCTGTCGGGCAAGCTCATGATAAGTTGAATCATGTGCACATCGGGCTGAACTGCGCCGTTGAAGAGCAATTCTTTCGTGACTTTGCCAATCATTGTGACCTTTTGAATTTGATTGACCTTGAGATAATTCAGAATCGCGTCGAGTTGTGCGACGCTGATGAATTGATGATCTTTCGAGAACTGCGCGATTTGCGGATCGCTGTCCGGCAACAGTCCGACCGAATAGACTTCGTAGCCGAGCTGTTGAGCGGCGCGAGCACACTCGACGGGCAGTTTACCTGTTCCCGCCAATATTCCCAGCTTTTCCATTACATCAACCTCCTTTTATCAATGAGGAATTAGGAATTAGGAATGATTTACGCAACGAATTTAATTCCTCATTCCACATTCCTAATTCCCTTCAAAGTCTCGGCGTTCACGGCAAATACCGCGTTCGGCATTGCGCAAAAATCGCAGGAAATGTTCGACCTCGTCGCAAGAATCAACTTCCTG
>CAMNPA010000072.1 GCA_946547205.1 uncultured Selenomonadales bacterium
GCGTCGCGATAATCGTATTCGAGACCGAGCTTGAACTTTTCGTCGACTTTCTGCAGAACTTTGACGGCGGACGCTGTAATTTCCTGCCCGATACCGTCGCCGGGTATGACGATAATTTTTTTCATGCCAATCACTTTCCTGCCAAAATTTTGTAGCCGTTGATTCTGTCTTCGGCGTCACGTTGAGTCTTTTCAAACAGAGCCTGCGCGGCGTCCGGGAAATTGCGCTTAAGAGACGAGTAACGCACTTCGCCCATCAAAAATTCCTGGAACTTGCTGAAGTCCGGCTCCTTGCTGTCGAGCGTGAACGGATTTTTATTCGTGCCGACGAGCTGCGGATTGTAACGCCAATTTGCCCAATAACCGCACTGAACGGCGAGCTTGCCTTCCAACTGACTTGAGCCCATGCCTTTTCTTATGCCGTGATTGATACAGGGCGAGTAAGCGACAATCAGCGACGGTCCGGGATAAGCTTCGGCTTCGGTTATCGCCTTGAGCAATTGATTTTGGTCTGCGCCCATAGAAACTTGCGCAACGTAAACATAACCGTAGCTCATCGCCATCTTGCCGAGATCTTTTTTCTTGGTCTTTTTGCCGGTCGCCGCGAATTGAGCAATTGCCGCCGCAGGAGTCGCCTTCGACGCCTGTCCGCCGGTGTTGGAATAAACTTCCGTATCGAAAACAAAAACGTTGATGTCTTCGCCGCTTGCCAAAACGTGATCAAGTCCGCCATAGCCGATGTCGTAAGCCCAACCGTCGCCGCCGAGAATCCATTGCGAACGTTTAACAAAGAAGTCGCGGTTGTTGTAAATTTTATTGAGCAGAGCGTTATCGCCGCGTTGAGTTTCAAGCAACGCCGTCAATTTGTCTGCACGTTCACGAGTGTTTTCGCTCACGTCGCGATTGTCTTTCCAATCGGTCAATGCGGCTTTGAGTTCGTCGCTGATGTCGAGTTCGAGAGCTTTTTCAACGTCTGCGGCAAGAGTTTCGCGAATCGCTTTGACGCCGAGGAACATTCCTAAGCCGTATTCCGCATTGTCCTCAAAGAGCGAGTTGCCCCAAGCCGGGCCGTGACCTTTGAAATTTTTCGTGTAAGGCATCGCCGGAGCACTTGCGCCCCAAATCGATGAACAGCCCGTAGCATTGGCAATCATCATGCGGTCGCCGAAAAGTTGAGTCAAAAGTTTTGCGTAAGGAGTTTCGCCGCAGCCCGCGCAGGCTCCGCTGAATTCAAACAAAGGTTGTTCAAATTGACTGCCGATAACGGTCGTCTTCTTAGTCGGATTATTTTTCGGCGCGAGCTTAATTCCGTAGTCGAAAACTTTTTGCCGAGCCTTAGCCGCGTCGTCAAACCTTGACATTGTCAAAGCCTGCTTCGGACAAACTTGAGCGCAGTTGCCGCAGCCGAGACAATCATAAGTTGAAACGGCAATCGTTAAATCATACGCGCCGCGAGAAATTTTTGACGGAATGGACTCGAAACCTTCGGGAGCGTTCTGACGTTCTTCAGCCGTCGTGAGAATCGGACGAATCGCCGCGTGCGGACACACGAACGAACATTGATTGCAGCCGATGCATTTGGATTTGTCCCACGCAGGAACTTTAATTGCAGTGCCGCGTTTCTCATAAGCAGTGCCGCCGACAGGGAAAGTTCCGTCCGCGAGCCCGACAAATTTGCTGACCGCGAGTTCGTCGCCTTCTTGACGGTTCATGACGTTTTGAACTTCGCTGATGAATTCGGGCGGATTGACCTGCTGCGATTTCTGATTCATGCTGGTATCGTCAACGTCCCAAGTGCTGATGTCGACTTTGTGCAACGCCGCAATGCCTTGATCAATCGCGCCGCAGTTCATGTCGACGATGTTTTGACCTTTCGAGCCGTAAGATTTTTCCACGGCGTCCTTGAGATATTTTACAGCCTCATCAATCGGAATGATGTTCGCGAGCTTGAAGAAAGCGGCTTGCATGACCATATTAAAGCGTCCGCCTAAACCTAAATCGCCCGCAATCTTGACGGCGTTGACGGTATAAACTTGAATGTCGTTGTCGACGATGTAACGTTTCATTGACGGCTTGAGCTTGTGACCAAGTTTTTCGTCGCTCCAGTCGGTGTTCAAAAGGAAAGTGCCGCCGCGTTTCATGCCCGCGATTAAATTGTAATGGTGCACGTAACTTTTCTGCGAACAGCTCACGAAGTCGGGCTTTGTTATCAGATAAGGAGACGTTATGGGCTTTTCGCCGAAACGCAAATGGCTCATCGTGATGCCGCCGGATTTTTTCGAGTCGTAAGCAAAATAAGCCTGCGCGTAGAGATTCGTATTGTCGCCGATAATTTTAATGGCAGATTTATTCGCGCCGACGGTGCCGTCCGAGCCGAGTCCCCAAAACTTGCAAGCAGTCGTTCCTTCGGGCGTCAAGTCAACGTCAAGATGATTCGTTTCAAGTGATTTATTGGAAACGTCGTCATTAATGCCGATTGTGAAACCGTTAAGCGGAGAATCTTTCTTCAACTCTTCAAAGACCGCCAAAAGTTGATCGGGCGTTGTATCTTTGCCGCCGAGTCCGTAACGTCCGCCGACGATGACAGGTTTGATGTCCGCGTCGTAAAGAGCAGACTTCACGTCAAGATAAAGCGGTTCGCCGGGCGCGCCGGATTCTTTTGTGCGGTCGAGGACTGCAATTTTCTTGACGGTCTTGGGAATTGCGTTGAGGAAATGCTTGACGCTGAACGGACGATATAAATGCACGCTGACGACGCCGACTTTCTCGCCGCGCTCATTGAGATAAGCAGCAGCCTCGTTAGCCGTTTGACAGCCGGAGCCGATTGCGATAATGACACGTTCGGCATCGGGCGCACCGAAATAATCGAACAGGTGATGAACGCGTCCCGTGACTTTAGCCACATCAGCCATAATCTCTTCGACGAGGTCGGGCAAGTTGTCATAGTTGTTGTTGACGGTCTCGCGAATTTGGAAGTAGACGTCGGGATTTGTCGCAGTGCCGCGCATGACGGGATGGTCGGGATTCAAAGCGTTGCGACGGAAATTGTTCACTGCGTCGAAGTCCAAAAGCTTTTCAAGGTCAGCGTAGTCAATCAGCTCAATCTTTTGTATCTCGTGCGACGTGCGGAAGCCGTCAAAGAAATTTATAAACGGAATGCGTCCTTTAATCGCCGCCAAATGTGCAACCGCCGACAAGTCCATAACTTCTTGCACGCTTGATTCTGCGAACATTGCGCAACCTGTCTGCCGCGCCGCCATAACGTCTTGATGATCGCCGAAGATTGAAAGCGTCGACGTTGCCAGTGCTCTTGCCGACACGTGGAAGACGCCGGGAAGTTGTTCGCCCGCGATTTTGTACAGATTTGGAATCATCAGCAAGAATCCTTGCGATGCCGTGTAAGTTGTCGTTAATGCGCCCGCTTGAAGTGAGCCGTGAACTGTGCCTGCCGCGCCGCCTTCCGATTGCAACTCGACCAAACGAACTTTTTGCCCGAAAATATTTTTGACGCCGCGAGCCGCCATAACGTCGACATCTTCAGCCATAGGCGAGGACGGAGTGATAGGATAAATCGCCGCGACATCAGTAAACGCATAAGAGATATACGCCGCTGCTTGGTTGCCGTCCATCGTCTTCATTTTTTTGCCCATAAACTCTCGAAGGTCTCCTCTCAGATTTGCAAAATAATTTTTCGGGCGATTATAGCACGCAGCTATAAAAAAGTAAACCGCGCCGCATAGCGTTAGAATTTTCTTGCAACCACCCGACGCGAAGTTTATAATAGTGAAAAATTTTGGAGATGATGTCGAATGAAAGCAGAAGAAAAAACTTTTCCCGAATTCATCGCCGGCGATATTACAATGCTCATTCCCGTCTATCAACGAAACTATAATTGGAAGCGAGCTCATTGCGAACGTTTGTTTAACGACATAAAACACATTGACGAAACAAATCAGCCGCATTTCATCGGAACGTTTGTTTATAAGAAAGAAAGCGACGGCGACATTTTCAAGAGCTACGTAATCATCGACGGGCAACAGCGAATCACCAGCATTATCTTATTCGCACGCGCGCTCTATGAATCTGTCGACGACGGCTTGAAGAGCGATATCAATTCAAAATTTTTGCGTCACACTTCGAGCGGCGAGATGAAAAATAAATTTCGTTTGCGCCCGACGGAATTTGACCGCTCAACTTTTGAAAAGCTCATGAGCTGTGACTTCGACGAAAATAATTTCACTGCCGACGAAAAAAATACCGCCATGTATAAAAATTACAAGTTCTTCCGCGAAAAAATTGCCGAGTCTGGCATTAAGCCGCAGGAATTTTTCAACGCCATTCACAAGCTCAACATTGTCAGCATAAGTCTTGACGGAGAAAAGCCGCAAGAAATTTTCGAGTCGCTCAATTCCACGGGACTAAGTTTGACGCAGGCGGACTTGATACGAAATTTTCTGCTCATGGGTCTGGAATACACTCAACAAGAAAATCTTTACAAGACCTATTGGCTGCAGATGGAAAATCTTTTGCACACTTCGGAAAAAGTAAGAGACTTCATCATTCAGTATATGATTTCCAAGCGAAAATCTAATTCCGTGCAGGACAACAAATCATTAACTCAAGCGAATCTGTACGATGAATTCAAGCTGTACTTTGACAAAAATTATCGCAGCCTCGGTCAAAACGTGGAAGATCTTCTGCGCGATATGCTCCGTTATGCAAATTTTTTCCGCCGTTGCACATTCAATGACGCGATTAATTTCGACAATCTGCCCGCGCTTGACAAAAAATTTTATGAGCTGACCTTTCTGTTAAAAGCAACGAACGCTCCGATTATTTTGATGTATCTGCTCGACCGCCACGAGAAAAAGCTTTTGGACGAGGCGACGTTTATAAAATTCGTCGACGCACTCATCTCGCTCACATTCCGCGCCAAAGTTTGTAAACGCACCGGCATTGATCAACAGACAGCAGGAAATATTCTTTCGCGACTCGGAAACTCTTTGGATGAAAATTCTTTTTGGCGGGCGATAACGGGCGGCAAAGGAAGCTACACTTTCCCAACAACGAAGATTTTCAAACGGCTTTGACAAGCAACAAATTGAACGAGAGCCTCAAAGATACTGCGCTGCTGAAATATTTCTTGTATACGCTGGAAAAAAATTCTCCGCAGAAGCTGCCCGACTATTCGGATGTCGTCGTCGAATGTGTCATGCCGACCAAATTAAATAACGCCTGGAAAAAGTATTTAACGGAACGAAATGATTTAAACAATGCCGAACAGTGGTCAGCCGCTTTGGGCAATTTGGTGCTCGTCGACAAAAAGGGAACGGAGACTTTCGACAAGAAGAAACTGCGCTATGTTAAATCGGATTTTTCTTACACGCAATCGGTCAGCGGCTATTCTTATTGGACGAGCAATCAAATTCAAGCGCGAACAAAAAAATTATCGACGGCGGCAATTAAAATCTGGATTCTGCCCGAAGAGTTCAACATTACAATTCAAAACACGTCTAACCTTTATTATCTTGATTCGGACTTCAAAGCATTTAAGGGAACGGAGCCTACAACTCTTTCTATCGCCGGAATGGAAATGAAAATGCCGTATTGGAATCATTTGTTGCGCGAGATTGTCCGACAACTTTACGCACTCGACGCCGACACCTTCCGCAAGGCAACGAAGATGGAAAACATTCGCAAAAGTCTGTTTACCGCCGAGCCGACGGATTTTAAGATTGACGACGATTTTTTCATGCAGACGGGCTTTGATACGGAAAACTGCTTGAAGATCGCCAAAGCTCTCGTGGAAAATTTTGATCGAATCGGCGAAACGAACTTCAAAGAAGACATTTGGTTTACCATCAAGCATTGAAATCTGCGCGGACAAAAAATCTGCGTCACGACGGCGCGGATTTTTTTTTGAAAATAATTCTTTGCCGCAAGCTTGAAGATTTTCGCGTATGACAGTAAAATTTTCGCAAAGGAGGTTTTAACATGGACATCACAATTTTTGACGGCGAATATGCCTTTCTAAGCAACTTTTATGAAGCTCCCGTGAAGTACAAATACATTTACGGCAGCGCAGAAGCGGCTTATCAGGCGCAAAAGGCAATTCATTCCGAAGACGCGAACAAATTCACGGAATATAAACCTGCCAAGGCAAAACGCATGGGACGCAAGATTGAAATTCGCGATGATTGGGAGCAAGTCAAAGTTGCCGTCATGAGCGATATTCTGTTCGCAAAATTTGTTCAGAATCCCGAACTTGCCAAACGTCTGCTCGACACGGGCGACGCGACTTTGATTGAAGGCAACCGCTGGCACGATACTTTTTGGGGCGTCGATTTAGAGACCGGCGAAGGTCAAAACATGCTCGGCAAACTTTTGATGGAACTGCGCACGGAACTTCAAAATCCCGCGATTCAGCTGCTGAACAAAGAAACCGCGACGCTCACGAGATTTGCCGCGCCCGAATTGCAGATATTCGATTGGTTTCCGTCGAAAAGAACTTTCCGCTGGTCGTTGCCGAAT
>CAMNPA010000073.1 GCA_946547205.1 uncultured Selenomonadales bacterium
AGCGAATATCCCGCGCAATTTCGGCGCAACAATCTTCGTGTCGTGGACAAAGGCTTTTATGGCGATAAACAGTCGCATTGTATCACTCCTTTTGTGATTGATAAAATTCGAGTGCGTTGCCGTGAAACGTGTTGCAATAGTCATCGTCGAGAGCGAATATCCCGCGCAATTTCGGCGCAACAATCTTCGTGTCGTGGACAAAGGCTCTGACCCATGCATCGATAAAAATTTTGTCAATCGGCACGCGCAAAAGTATATCGCCGAAAATTTCCGCAACGTCGCGACAAAAATCTTTAATGCCTTCGTGAATCAGCCGTATCTTGTCGAAATGACGTTGACCGGGCTCAAGTTCGCCGAATGTCGCATTGCCCGCCGCGTCGAAATTTTTCAGTTGAGCATCGGGCGCAGTGAGTATCGTCTCAAATAAAAGTTGGCAGCGATAAACGGAAGAGGTCGTCGTGGCGTAATTGTCGTTCTCCGTGAAACAACCGCGCATTCGATTGACGGCATCGGCTCCGAAACGATTGGTCGCGCTCGTGGCGAAATAGTAGCCCGTGAAAATTTTTCCCGTCAACGCCTGCAGATAATGTTGAATCGTGCCGGAATAGCCCATGTCAACGACGCCGACACCGTTCAACTCGCCAAAGTCGCCGATATATTTTTCGTAGCCCGCGCGTTCAGTTGCGGCAATGTGCAAAATTTCTGCGGCGTGCGCGTCAATGAGACTGTCAACAAGGTCAACGTCTTTATCGGGAATGACAATCGCTCTGTCGTCGTCAATGGCAAGTCCGAATCGTTCGCGGAAGAATTTTTTTATCGTGCCCTCGAATCGCAAGCTTGTAAGTTCTTTAGCCTGTTCAATGTCACGAATCGCCGCGACTGTCACTGCACGCCTGGACGTTAGAAAATATTCGGAAGGCAGCGGTTCGACGTTGAGCAATCCCGCGATAAATTTGTACAGCGGTTGCAAAAAATATCCGTCGCGCGCCAGAAAAAGCAGTCGTTGAATTTTGTCAGCCCGCGATTTTTGAATCAGCCACAACATAAACGTCAGCAATGGTGCGCCGTAAAACCAATAGCCAAGCTCGCGGAAGTTGTCGACGATTAAGCGATTCGTGCCGCCGGTGAAGTCGTTATGCAATCGGAACGGGCTTTGAAATTTTTTCGCCAACGTGACGCCTAAGCAAATGCCCGCGTAAAGTGAAATGTTGCCGCCGAGCTGTTCAATCAGTGAGCGACCGAACGGAACTTGCGAAAACAAATTGAACGCGCTCATCAAGTGATAGACGCCAAAATTTCTGTCGCAGGGCAGTTGCATATCGCTCGTCTCGTTGTCGCCAATGTGCGTGAGTTTTTCGGGCGCATTAAAATTTTTCGCCGCAAGATGATCCCAAATCGCCGCAGTGTCTTTGCGCAGTCCGGTTTCGCAGGAAATTAACAGCCTGTCAAAATTTTCAACGCCGCATTTCGTCAAGAGCCGTCGCAAATCGTGCGACTGCATGTACATATCGGAAATGAGCCAAATTTTTTTGCCGAGTGCTTGAGCGTCGCGGAAGATGGCAACGACTTCCTCGCGCGGCGTGCAAAGTTTGACTTCGGTTGAAATTTCCAGCTCACGAATTTTTTTGCAAGTCTGCGCATCCAAACCGGTCAACGTCGCAAAACTTTTGTAAATGTCATCAAGCGTCACGTCGCCGCCTTTAATTTCGCGGGCAAGATTTTCAGCTTTGATTCTAAGCGTCGGGAAGTCAATTTCGCGTCCGAGCAAGTCTGCAAGCTTGATTCGGATAATTTCGTTGACGTGCGAAGGTTTGGCAACATAACGCATTAACAGCGTGTCGAACACATCGAACGAAATAATTTCGGCGTCGGCAATGACAAAATCACGAACTTCCTGCGCGTTGCGGCCGTAATATTGCCAAAGATTTTTGCTGCCCATGTTGACGGAATGCGCTTCGTTTGTCGGCTCGAATTCGTAGTAGCTCATGCCTTCGGAGATTGTCGCGAGCAAAATTGAGCGTTCAAAGGCGTGAGCAATCGTCCCGTCATTTTGACCGCACTCATCGGGAAAATCGTCGAACGTCAAATTCAGCGCGAAAAATTTTTTCAATGCACGAGTCCGCGCCCAAAACATTGTTCCTGCCGGAAAGTCGAAATACTCGGTTTTATTCGGCGCGATACTTGCACGGGCTAAGAGACTTTGACCGACGGCGCGATTTGACAGCCACGTGAACGCAGAGTAAGGCACATTTTCAGCAGGACGCGGATAAATCACACCGACTGCCGCATTGTCGACGAACGCCTTAAAAATTTTTCGGACACGTTGCGGACTGCCTAAAAGCGCGTCGAAAAGATATTGCCGCCAATTTTGCTGCTCTTCGCCGGTGTAAAGAGACTTCTTCGAGTGAATGTGCAAAACGAATTCATACGCGGGCAAAAGGTCTGCGAAACCGACAAGGAACGGCGCAACGTCACGACCACGATTCGGCACGACACGCACGATAATTTTTTCGGCGTTGGCAATTTTCTCGAAGGCGGCACGAACTTTTTCAACGGCGGTCTCGTCGACAACGGAAATCAGCGCGTCGAATTTGTACGGCATCTTCGCGCAGTGAGTTGCAATTTCGTCAAGCAGGTCAAGATAAAAAATGTGCGCCTGAATCGCGATTGTGCCCGGCTGCGAAAAAAATTCCTCGCGCAAAAAATTTTCCGCGCCTTGAGCAAAATACATTTGAATCGCCGTTTCAGCACTCGGCAAAACTTTCGACTGCGCCCAATGCCGATAACGTTGCGTATTTTTCAGCAGCGGTGCCAGCGTCGTATAAAACTTGTCCTTGAGCGCGGACTTCGTGTCGGCATCAATCGGCAACGCTCTGTAAAAAAGTCGTCCGACGGCAAGAGCTTTGTCCTTCGCGCCGTATTTGAGCCAACGATTAAACGCCGCCGAATGCTTGAGATTTTTCAGCGCGTGAAGTTTCAGCAGCGATTGATAAACCAAATTGCGATTCGCGTCCTCAAGAAGTTCGTTGCGTTCGACGAGCCGTTGATTTTCCGCGACAAGATTTTTTATTGAGCGGTCAAGCGTTGCGGGATAATTCGCCTCAACTTCGCCGAAAATTTCAAACGTCACGCGGTCGGACAAATCATTGACGCGGAAGAGAAATTGCGGGTCGCTCGTCCAAAATCTGTGGAATTGGTTGACGACTTCGCCGGCATTGTCGCTGAAAATTTCGTAAGGCGCACCGTTAATCAGCACGCGATTTAGTTTGACGGCAACAAAATTTCTGTCGGGATCGAAACGCAGATATTTGGCGGGACGAGCAAGCTTGAAGTCGAATCGCGCGTAAAAATTCTTCGCGGCGTCAACGTTGATGATTTTTTCAGCCACGCGAGTGAAGTTGTCATTGGCGGCAAAAATTTCGGCGTGCAGGACTTCAAGCTTTTGCTCCAAGTTGAACACGTCGTAAGCGGCACCGTCGCGAAGAAAAGATTTTTCGTCGTAACCGTAGAGTTTTTTAATCTGCGCGGCGTCGGCAGGCGAAGTCAACAGATTTTTCAACAGCTCCAATCCCGCGAATTTGAATGCGGACGTTGCGACTGATTGACGAGCCAGACACATTTGCGCGAAGGCGAATCGGCGATGGATCTTTCCGTCGACGACGAACTTTTGAGCTTCGGGAAAGACTTCCAGAAAAAATTTGTCGTCGGTGAAATTTGCGGCGAATTCCCGCGCAATGAACGAGAATTCCAATTCCAATCGGACGAGCTTGTCAAAATTCGTCGCCGAAAAATTTTCTTGACGTTCGCGCCGCAATCTGAACTTCGTCAAACGTTCGGGCAAAATAAAAATTTCCGCGTGAAAACACAAGCGAATCCACATCAAATAATCGGGCAGCTGCCAAAAGCCGTACACGTCGAGCAGATGAAAATTTTCGTAAGCCGCACGCCGCACCATCGCCGAAGGATGACACAGGCAATTCGTGTTGTGAAAAAAATAATTCAGCCACTCGGCACGCGTGCGATTCGGCTGCTCAAAAATTTTCCGATAAAAGTCCGTGGCGTCCGGCTCATAAAAATTTCCGTGCTCATCGACGAATTCGACAAACGTAAAGCACGCCGCGTAATTCGGATTGGCGTCAAGGAAGGCGACTTGCTTTTCCAATTTGTCCGGCGACCACAAATCGTCCGAATGATGAACAGCGATATATTCACCGCGCGCAGATTGAACGGCGTCGCGAATGGCAATGACCGGACCGCGATTGACTTCGTAGAGAAAATTTTTTATTCGGGCGTCGTCGAAGGTTTGAATAATTTCGCGACTGTTATCGGCGGAGCCGTCGTCGATAATCAGCAGCTCAAAATCTGTGAACGTCTGATTAAGTGCGCTTTCAATCGCCGCCGCAATGTACGCCGCATGATTGTAGCTCGTCAAAATGATGCTGACTTTCGGAGCCGAATTCATTGCGCATTCCTCATTCCCGATAAATCTGCAATGCAACCTGCCCAACTCAAGCCGACGCCGAATCCCGCGAGCATCACACGTTTAAGATTTTCCGCGCCGAAATTTTTCACGACTTGTTCAATGGCGAGCGGCACGCTTCCCGAAACAATGTTGCCCGTTGTCGAAATGTCGTTGTGAAAATTCACGTCGTTAAGCCCGGCTTTGTCGCGCAGATAAGTCATCATGAATTTGTTCGCCTGATGAAAAATGCAGTAGTCCAAATCGTCGCGAGTGAGTTTAGCGGCGGTCAACACGTCGTCAACGAGCTTGGGCACTTCGCGCAACGTGAAATGAGTTATCGCCATTCCGTCCATGAAGACTTCGTAATTGGAACGATAATTTTTCTGCTCATCGGTCGAAAAAATTTCGGGATTGTCGCGCGGCATTAAACGACTTCCGCCGACGGGAATTATCAATTTGTCGTAACGCGAGCCGTCACTGCCGAATACGAACGCATTCAAACTTGGAGCCTCTTCGTCGACAGCCTCAATCCACGTGGCAGTTGCACCGTCGCCGAAAAGTGGACGCGTTGACGTGTCGCGGACGTTGATATATTTCGTGTAGACGCTCGACGTTAGAAAGAGAATTTTTTTCGCCAAACCGCTCTCGATAAAACTTTTCGCGACTGCCAAACCGTAAACGTAACCTGAACAGCCGAGCGCGATGTCCAACGTTCCGACGTGCTTGCCGAGTTCAAGGCGACTTTGCAAATGTGCGGCGGTGTGCGGCATTTGATAATCGCCGTGTTGCGTGCACAGCAAAATAAAATCCGTTTCGTGACGGTCAAGCTTGTATTCGGCGAAAAGTTTTTCGGCGGCATTGAACGCCAAATCTCCAGCCGATTCGTCCTGCGCGGCGACGTGACGACTTTGCACGCCGATTTTTTTTATGAAACGCTTCTCGACAATTTGATCGTTAAATTCGATTTTCGCGGGCAAGTATGACGAGATCGCCCTAATCTTTGCAAACATTGCTGACCTCCAAAAAATTTTTGACTTCGCGAACATTCTAGCACATATGCCGCAAAAAAAATAAGCCCTGCACAATTCAGAGCTTAAAAAATTTTTGCGTGCGATTATTTTTTCTCAACGTCGATTGAATCGGCGGGCGCGTCCAAAAGTTTTTCTTCGCGATATTCTTGGAGCTTCTTGTCCTGCTTAAGAACGTCGTCGCCTGCGGACTGCGGCTTTTCAATCGGGAACGTGATGATTTTCAACGCCTTAATCGTCTTCCATGCACCGATCTCCAAAAGGTCGGCGTCGCGCGGTTCGCTCTCGTTGGCGCATTTATGCCACTTGCCTTCGTCGTCTTGGAAATACATTTCAAATTCAAGCTGGAAGTGTTTTTCGTCGGCGTATTTGACGTGGAATTTGCCCGCGCTGTATTTGAGTCCGCGTTCTTCGTATTTTTTAATCATGTCGTCGAGACGCGGCGAAACAACGTCGGAAATTTTTTCGAGCGTCATGTTCGGGCGAAACAGATCGATGAAGAAATTTTTTGCCGCTTCGACAAGGTCAACGACCATTTCGATTTTGTTTTCCAATGCCATTTCAATTCACCTCGCTCAAACGGTAAGCTCAAGTTCTTTCTCGTAACGTTCGGTAACGTCTTTCTCTTTGGCGGTCAAACCTTCCTTGGCCCAGGCAGGAACTTCGGACTCGTCGATTTCGCGGACGGTGGTTTTTTCGACCCATTTGCCGTTCTCTTTGTAATAGAGTTTGTGCACGAGACGCATGACGTTGCCTTCGACGCTGGAGAAAAGTTTCGCCGCGTAGTCAACGATGCCGGTTTCCTTGAGCACGGTCTGAAGTTTCGGCAGGAATTCTTTAAGCCAATTTTCGACCTCTTGCCAATTCGCCACGACCAGTGCGCCGCCGACTAAGGCTCCCAACCCAATCAAAAGCGGAATCATTTATATCTACCTCCTGTTTTGAAACTGCGCGCTAATTCTAACCTAAAACGTTGATTCAATCAAGTTTTTGTCCTACTTTCTTTTGCGTTTAGGATTTACTTTTTC
>CAMNPA010000074.1 GCA_946547205.1 uncultured Selenomonadales bacterium
GTGCAGATGTCGCGAGTACGGTAGCGAATCAACGGGAACGCCTTTTTGTCCAGCGCAGTGAAAACCAATTCGCCTTGCGTGCCTTCGGGCAAAACTTCGCCGGTTTTGGGATCGATTATTTCGGCAAGGAAGTGATCTTCGTTGATGTGCATACCGTGTTGCTCCGAACATTCAAACGAGACGCCGGGACCGCTGATTTCCGTCAAGCCGTAGATGTCGTAAGCTTTAATGCCCAACGTTTTTTCGATGTCGCGGCGCATTTCTTCCGACCAGGCTTCTGCACCGAATATGCCGGCTTTTAGCGGAATATCTTCGGGTTTGTAGCCCATTTCCTTCAACGTTTCGCCGATGTAAGCCGCATAGCTCGGCGTGCAACAGAGAATCGTCGCGTGCAAGTCCATGATGAACATAATCTGCCGCTCGGTATTGCCGGAGCTTGTCGGGATTGTCAAGCAGCCAACTTTGTGAGAGCCGCCGTCAAGACCGGGACCGCCCGTGAAAAGTCCGTAGCCGTAAGAAACTTGGCAAACATCATCAGCAGTGCCGCCTGCCGCGCAGATTGCTCGCGCAGTGCAGTCTTCCCAAAGGTCAATGTCTTCCTGCGTGTAAAATGCAACGACGCGTTTGCCTGTCGTCCCCGACGTGGATTGAATGCGCACACAGTCTTTCAGCGGAACGGCAAGCAGACCGTAAGGATAAACCTCGCGCAAATCAGCCTTCGACATGAACGGGAGCTTGTACAAATCCGCCGTCGATTTTATGTCGTCCGGTGTGACGCCGTGAGCTTCCATCTTTTGGCGATAATAGGGCACGTTGTCCCACACGTAGCGCACTTGTTTAGGCAACAGCTCATCTTGCAACGCCTTGATCTTTTCGAGCGGCATGCACTCAATTTCCTCTTGAAAATAATTTCCCATTCAAACTACCTCCGTGAAACTTCAGCTTGTCAAAAATTTTGACGCGCTGTAAAATACTGCTAATCCGTCGTTAACCCTCTAGCGTGATGAAAGGGGGTGATTGTATGGACGGTCTCATAGAAATCCTGAAAATGGCAGTGGCGAACGTTCTCGGACGCTACGCCTACGACTGGCTCAAAAAATTTTTCAAGTAACAACTGAGCCGGAATCGCGTCCTTAAGCGACGCATCCCCCAAGAGGTTTGATCGGAACCTGCTTGGGGGATTTTTTTTGCCGCCGTTTGATTGTATGGACGGTAGATCTCTTTGTCTGTCGAGATTATAAACGCTGAAGAAATTTTTGGCAAGAAAATTTTATGCAACGTTCCATAAACGACAAATCCCTCAAGAAGTTTGCACCGCTTGAGAGATTTTGCCGTTTCCGCCGATAACCCTCTATTGTTCGTTCGGAAAGTGGTGATTACATGGACATTATCTGTAGCAATTATATGCGCTGAAAAAATTTTTGGCAAGAAAATTTTTCGCGGCGTCCATAAACGACAAATCCCCCAAGAAGTTTGCACCGCTTGAGAGATTCGTTTGATTGTAAGATGATTTTATAGGCAATGTCATTATACATGCCGAAAAAAATTTTGGCAAGAAAAATTTTCGCGGCGAATCAATTTTCAATCGGTATCAAGCTGAACGTCGCATAGTCGAACAAGCCGCGAGCCGTCAATTTTATTTCGGGAATGACCGGCAAACTCATAAATGTCAACGTCATCACCGGCTCAACATTTGCGCTGATACCAAGTTCCGCGTGAGCTTTGGCGTGCAGGTCGTCGAGTTTATCTTTGAGTTCTTCGCCCGTCAAATCGCTCATCAAGCCCGCAATCGGCAACGCAATCGACGCAATGACTTCGCCGCCGTTAACCAAAACCATGCCGCCTTCAAGTTCAATCAGCGCGTTGACGGCAGAAAAAATTTCGTCGTTGTTCACGCCCGCCGCGATGATGTTGTGCGAATCGTGCGCGACTGAAACTGCGATTGCTCCGCGTTTGATGCCGTAGCCGCCCAAAAGTCCGAGCCCGATTTTTCCCGTCAAGTGATGACGTTCAATCACCGCGACTTTGCAAATGTCCCGCGCAGGGTCGAAAACAAAATCGCCGTTATCAAGTTTCACGTCCGCGACAAATTTTTTCGTGACGACGCCGCCGGTTTCAATGCCGATGACGTTCACGCGACTTTTAGTCAAATTCATGCGCAGACGGTCGATTGAAAAGTTTTTGACTTTGACGGTGCCGCGAACGCTTGAAGTGTCGGCAGGAAAAATTTTCGGCAGATAATTTCCGTTCTGCGCAACGAGTTCGCCGCCAATCCAAACGGTGTCAACGTGAAAGTCTTTCAAATCGTCGAGCAACACCAAATCGGCAAGAGCACCAATTTTTATCGCGCCACGGTCATAAAGTCTGAACGCCTCCGCAACGTTGAGCGTCGCCATTTGAATCGCGGTTATCGGGTCAATTCCTTCCGCCACGCACATTTTCAAATTTCTGTTGATGTGTCCGAGCTCAAGAATCGTCTTCGGCTGGCAGTCGTCCGAACAAATCAACACGCGTCGAGAATTCGCGGGCGTCACACCTTTAACGAGCGTCTTCAAGTCGTGGCAAGCCGAGCCTTCACGAATCAAAACGTACATGCCCTTCGCAATTCGTTCGTGCATTTCAGCAAGCGTTCTGCATTCGTGGTCGCCGACAATTTCCGCGCTCATGTAAGCGTTCAAATCTTTGCCCGTGACATTCGGCGCGTGACCGTCAATCAATTTGCCGTGACGATGCGCGAGCAAAATTTTATCCAAAACTTTTTCATCGGCGTTGATGATTCCCGGCACGTTCATAAATTCGCCGAGCCCGAAAAAAGTTTCGTCGCCGATAAGTTCCGCCATGTCTTCCGCGTCCAGAGTCGCACCTGTGTCCTCAAACGGCGTGGCGGGCACACAGCTTGGCATCGAACGAATAATTCGCAACTTCGTCCTCTTGGCGGCGGCGAGCATGTAACGCAGACCGTTAATTCCGCAGACGTTGGCGATCTCGTGCGGGTCGGAAATAATCGTCGTCGTGCCGCATGGAACGACAATTCTGCCGAGCTGTTCGGGGCTGATGTACGACGATTCGATATGAATGTGCGCGTCAATGAAACCGGGCGCGAGAAATTTTCCGTGCGCGTCAAAAATTTTTTCGCCGTCGTATTCAACATTGCCCATGCCGATAATTTTTCCGCCGCTGATTGCGACTTCGCCCGCAGAAATTTCGCCGCTGAGCACGTTGACGATTTGACAGTTCTTTATGACGAGATCGGCAGGTCGTCTGCCCGCCGCCGCGTCGATTAAATTTTTCAACTCAATTTTTGTCATGATAGCGGAAGTCTCCAATCACTTTTTCAAATTTATTCTCAACTCAACGGTGAACTTCGTGCCTTCGCCGAACTTTGACTCAACAGAAATTTTTCCGTCATATTGCGACTTCGCCCGCATGAATTTCGCCGCTAAGCACGTTGACGATTTGATAATTCTTTATGACGAGATCGGCAGGTCGTCTGCCCGCCGCCGCGTCGATTAAATTTTTCAGCTCAATTTTTTTCATGATAGCGGAAGTCTCCAATCACTTTTTCAAATTTATTCTCAACTCGACGGTGAACTTCGTACCTTCGCCGAGCTTCGACGCAACAGAAATTTTTCCGTCGTGAAGTTTGACAATTTCCCACGCGATAGCCAATCCTAAGCCGTTGCCGCCCATTTCACGACTTCGAGCTTTATCAACACGATAGAACCGCTCAAAAACTTTGTCCAAATCTTCGGGCGCAATGCCAATGCCGGTGTCCATGACCGCGAACACTGCGCGAGTGTCGTCAACCTTTTCAAGCCGCACGAGAACCACTCCGCCTTCGGGCGTGTACTTAATCGCGTTGTCGACGAGAATTATCGCGAGCTGTTTAATTTTCTGTTCGTCTGCATTAATCATCACTTTGCGGAAGTCTTCGCCGGAGAGCCGAATATTTTTTTTCTCTGCAATGGGCGTCATCGTGCGAATGACTTGCTTTAAAATTTCCGTGAGGTCGAGCCGCTGAATCTTGACTTTGAGCGCGTTATTGTCACTTCGCGCGACCATCAGCAAATCGCTCACGAGGTTTGTCATCTTTTTAACTTCGCTCTTTAAATCTTCGAGCACTTGTCGCAGGAACGGATTTTGGATTGACGGATCGGCGAGCAACAAATCTGCCGACGACATGACAACTGCCAACGGTGTGCGTAATTCGTGACTTGCGTCCGCCGCGAATTGTTTTTGCCTGTCGTAAGCCTCTTTGATTGGTATCAGTGCACGTCCCGCCATGAAGTAACCGATTGCCGACGCGATTAACAGTGCGACGAATCCCAAAACTATTTGCGCGTAAGTTGCCTTTTGCAAGCCCGAATAAAGCGCGGTAACGTCTTTGCCAACGTAGAGCGTCTGCACGGCGTTATCGGTGACAATTTTTTTCGACATCATCATCACGGTTGAAAGCTGTCCCGTTTCGTTCGAGTGAGTGAAAACTTCGACTTGCCCTTCATCAATATTCCAGCCTTCGATAACGTCAAGAACGAATTGCTCCAAACGAAAAGACGCCCGCTCAAAACGAACAAGCCGCTTGTCTTCGGTGAAGATGTAGAAAAACAAGCGGTCGTTGACGGACTTATAGTAGCGGTTTTCGTCGACGGCATCATCGGGATTTTGCAGATAAAACGTCTGTGCTTCGGCGACACCGTTTGCCGCGTCGGAAAGTTCCTGCGCCTGTTCGGAGAACATTGACCAGTTCATAACCATATGCACGACGAAAATTATTACCGCCAAGAAAATTCCCATTATCAGCGCGTAGGCAAAGGCGAGTTGCCGCCGACTGCGCCCGAAAATTTCCATAGAGCCTCCGAATTAAATTTCCGCGACAACTCGACAAGGTATGCCGCTGAAGCCGAGCCAATTCATCGGGTACGTGTGCACCGTGAAATTTTCCGTGACGCCCGCAGAAATTATCTTGCCCAGGTTTGCCAGATTCTCCACGATAAAAACTTCGTTGCCCGCGCAGAATTCATCGGCTTTTGGATGTTCGGCACCTTTGCGAAGTCCGCGCGCGTCAATGCCGATGATGTGAACTTTTTTCGCAACGAGCAATTCAATCAGCTCCCACGACAGCTGCGGATAATTCGTCGAATAATCTTTGCTCCAATATTCGCAGCGGTCAATGGTTGCGGTGTGGAAAAGTACAAAGTCGCCCGCCGAAATTTTTTCGCGCGTCAAAGGATAAGTCAAATCAATTCGCATAAAAACTCCTAACTCCTAACTCCAAACTCCTAACTGAAAGTGCGTGCCCATGTGTCCGAACGAGATTAAGCTTTTGTCGCGAGAATCGGCGGTTGCTGACAGTTCAGAAATTTTTTCACGCGTCAAAGGATAAGTCAAATCGATTCGCATAAAAAATTCCTCATTCCTAATTTCTCATTCCTAATTGAAAATGCGTGCCCATGTGTCCGAACGAGATTAGGCTTTTGTCGCGAGAATCGGCGGTTGCAGACAGTTCAGAAATTTTTTCACGCGTCAAAGGATAAGTCAAATCAATTCGCATTTCCTGCCTCCAGACGATAGCCGATGCCGCGAACAGTTTTAATCGCAATGGATCCGTCGTCGACTTCCATGAGTTTCTTGCGCAAAATTTTCATGTAAGAATCAATGTTGTTTGACGTGATGTCGCGTTCAAGTCCCCAAATTCTGTCAAGGATAATATCGCGCGGGACGACGACGCCGAGATTTTGTGCAAGCAGGTCAAAGATTTGGAATTCACGCGGCGAAAGTTGAATCACTTGGTCTTTGCGCATTAAAACTTTCGTCGTGCGGTTAAGCGTAAAGTCTCCGATGTCAATGACTTCCTGTTGAATCTTTTGCGTGGAACGTCTGCCGAGTGCGCGAAGTCTTGCAAGCAGTTCGTCGAATTCAAACGGCTTTACAAGATAATCATCGGCACCTGCGTCCAAACCCATAACGCGATCTTCAACGGTGTCTTTTGCCGTCAACATGATAATCGCGCGTTCGTAGCCCGCCTCGCGAAGTTGTCGGCAGGCGTCAATGCCCGAAACGTTCGGCATCATCCAATCGAGAATCAAAATGTCGTATTCCGAGTACATTGCGTATTCATAAATATCGCCGCCGTTGGTTATCCATTCGACGTTGAATTTATTTTGCGTGAGCATGTACTCAATCAGCTTGCCGAGGCGAGTGTCGTCTTCAGCCAAAAGAATTCTTATCATCAGCCAATCACTCCTGAAAATTTTGTTGCGCAGATTATAACAGGTATCGCGGCAAGGAACAAGGCAACTTTAATATTAATTTCATAATGCCAACGAACGCTCCGAATTTTAATTCCTCATTGCTAGTTCGTGTTGGTAAAGTGCATTCGGCGTGTAATTGCTTTTAATTTTTTTAGGATCTACTTTTTCTTTGCTGCTGATGCGTCCATGCGCGCCGGGTCTGAATTCTTTTCAACGTTATTTTTTCAACAGTCCCTAATTCCTCATTG
>CAMNPA010000075.1 GCA_946547205.1 uncultured Selenomonadales bacterium
AATCAGACGCGGTCGGTTATGCTCATGTTGATGAACGATTATCAGGACTTCGTGATTTTCGCGACGAATTTTATTTCAAACTTCGATCCCGCTTTCATGCGCAGAATTTCGACGCACATTGAGTTCAAGCTTCCCGACCTTGATTGTCGCAAAAAACTTTGGAGCCGTTACATTTTGCCGACGATGCCAAATAACATTGACATTGACGAGCTGGCGGAAAAATACGACGGCATTTCGGGCAGTGACATTGCAAACGCGGTGTTGATGGCGGCATTCAAGGCGGCGCGTAAAAATTTAGAGCTCGTCGACAAATCGTTGGTCTTCGAGGCAGTCGAATCAACTTTGGCAAGTCGAAACGCGAACAAGGGCATAACCGTCACGACGCGCGAAGTCTCGGAAGATTATGTTCGTGAACAGCTGGCAAAGGGCGGGCAGGTGTTTGAAAAATGATTCCGTGGATTCTTGTCGGCGGCGCGATTATTGCAGGCGGTCTTTTGTTCAGCGATTCGGACGACAAAAAATTTCACTGCACAACTTCAAAACGTATCATTCCCGAAAGTGAAGTTCCGTCGGACATTCGCCGCAAGCTCAATCGAAGTCGTCAATTCAACGACGCGCCGCTTGAAGTTCGTCCCGTTTCGGAAAGTGACATTCCGCCCGACATTCTTCGCAGGCTGAAAAAATAAACGCGTTTGAAATTTTTGGAGGAGGATTTTTTATGTTGCCTTTTATCCCGGCGTTAATCGCCATACTCACTGCGGGCTATCTCGTTTACAAATATTGGGATCAAATCGTCGAATGGGCATCGGATTTGGTGCCGGAGCTCAAAGAATTTATCGCCGAGAAGATGCGCAAATTTGCAAGCGTCATCGCCTTCTTCGCCGAAAAAATTCGCAGTGTTTGGGCGGCGATAAAGTGCAAAGTTTTCTATCGCGACCCGGAGACCAAAAAATTTTATGAGCAAGAAGGCATTAAAGAAATTGAGGAAAGTCAAGTTCCTGCGGACATTCGCGCCAAATTGATGCGTGAACAAGAGCCGAACATTACGCGGGAAATGGAGCTGCAGACGGGCACTTCGGTCGGATAATTTTTGAGGAGGCTGAAACTTTTGGATAACGTAAAAAAATTCGGCGAAGACTTGCGCAAAATGCTCGGTAAACTCGTGACAGTGACGCCCGACGATCTTCAGCGTCTTTATTCCGAAACGATAAACAAAACAATCCTTGACACGGAGCATGAAAACGGACTTCATTACGTCGGCGGCGAATTCAGTTTCGAGTGCGTTGACGATGAAAATTTCACGTGCAACTACAGCTTGTACTTTTGCGACGAGCAGAAAAAATTTTTCAAGAAGTCGGCGACGACGGGCAACCTTTCAATGGAGCCGCTTTCAACTGAAATGCGCGACGAGCTCACGGCGGAAAAAGTTCTCAAGTATGAAATTCCCGAACCGAGCGACGAGGCACGCGAAGCTTACGAACGCGAACATTCAAAATAAAAAATCTGTGCGACAAAATTACGGGGAGCAAGTGAAGTACTTGTTCCTCAATTTTTTTGTTATCCTGCGAGATAAATGCTATAATCGACGAAAAATCTGCAAGGTGATAGCATGAACAGACGAACATTTATCAAAGGAGCGATGGCGTTGACGGCAATGACGATGATTGAGCCGATGAATCTGCTCGGCAATTCTACAGAGGCGGCTGAAAAAATTTTTTGGTGGCAGAAAAAATCCGTCTACCAAATTTATCCGAAAAGTTTTCTCGACACGACAGGCAGCGGCACCGGCGATTTGCGCGGCGTGATTCAAAAGCTCGACTACATAAAAAGTCTCGGCGTCGGAGCGATTTGGTTGACACCCATTTATGTTTCGCCGATGGTCGATAACGGCTACGACATTGCGGATTACACGGCGATTGATCCGCGTTTCGGCACGCTTGAAGATTTTGACGAACTCATTGCCGAAGCGAAGGCGCGCGGCATAAAAATTGTCATGGATTTGGTTTACAATCACACGTCCGATAAGCACCCGTGGTTTCTCGAATCAAAATCCAGTCGTGACAATCCCAAAGCCGATTGGTACATTTGGCGCGACGGCGAAAAAAATTCTGCTCCTACGAATTGGCGAGCTATCTTCGGCGGCAGTGCATGGCAATGGTGCGAGGAGCGTCAGCAATTTTATCTGCACACTTTCGCGACGGCTCAACCTGATTTGAATTGGGAAAATCCCGACGTTCGACGCGCACTCTACGACGCCGCAAATTTTTGGATTAAACGCGGTGTAGGCGGTTTCAGAATTGATGCGATTGTTTACATCAAAAAGCCCGCTGAATTTGTCGACGGCGTTGCCGATTCGGACGGCACTTGCTCTGTCCACAACATGACCGCAAACACGCCCGGCATTTTGGATTTTCTGCGCGAATTCAAGCGTGAAGTTTTCGACGGGCACGACATTTTTACCGTTGCCGAAGCCAACAGCGTCAAGCCCGAAGAATTGCCCGATTGGGTCGGCGAACGCGGCGTCTTCAACATGCTGTTTGAATTCAGTCATGTTAATGTTATGTTCCCGCACGGCGAAGTTTGGCATTACGCGGAACTTTTCAAGCTTAGCGACTTCAAGCAGGCGTTGACGGCAAGTCAAGTTGCGACGCGTGAAAGTTGGTATCCGATTTATTTTGAGAATCACGACAAACCGCGCTCGGTGAATATTTTCTTCCCGCACGGCTCCGATAAAATTTTGGCGGCAAAAGCTCTGGCGATGATTCTGTTCACTCTGCGCGGCACACCGTTTATTTATCAAGGCGAAGAGCTCGGCTTTGCAAATGCGGCGTTCAAATCGATTGACGACTACGACGACATTTCTTCGCGCGGACAATACGACATTGCGCGAGCTGACGGCTTGAGCGATAAGCAGGCGATGCGTTTCGTGCACAAATTCAGTCGCGACAATGCTCGCACGCCTATGCAGTGGAATTCTTCGGCAAATGCGGGATTCACGACCGGAAAACCTTGGCTGCCCGTTCACGACGATTTTAAAACTTGCAACGCCGAATCTGAGGCTCGCGACAAAAATTCCGTGTTGAATTTTTATCGGACGTTGAGCGCGTTCCGCAATGGCAGTGACGTTTTGATTCGCGGCGAATACGAGGAACTTTATCACGACAACGAGGAGCTGTTCATTTTCACGCGCACGCTCGGCGACAAAAAAATTATCACCGCCGTAAATTTCACGACGCACGACGTTTCATTGCCCGCGAAAATTTTTGACGGCGCGAGAAAAATTTTCGGCAACTACAGCGACGAGAAAAATTATTTCAGAGCAACGGAGGCGATGATTTATGAGCTTTAAAGTTGCGGCTAGCGACTTCGACGGCACGCTTTATCGCGACGAGAAAATTTCTGCGGCTGATTTGGCGGCGATAAAGTCTTGGCGTTCAAACGGCAACAAATTCGGCATCGTGACCGGTCGTTGTCGATTGATGATTGCTCCGCTGTTTGAAGAACTCGGACTCAAGCTTGACTTCCTTATCTGCGACAACGGCGCGATTATTTACGACGACGATGGGCAAATCATTTTTGAGACGGAACTCCCAAAAAAAATTCTCTTCGACATCATGAACGAGCCTTGCACTCAAAACACGTATCACTTTGCATTTCAGACGGCGCACGAAATTTTCTGCACTTACGTCCGCGAAGGTTCCTGGCTGATAAACGAAAGCGCGATGTGGAATTTCCCGTTGCAAAAGATTAACGCCGCGCAACTTCAAACGCTCCAAAAGATTAATCAATTCGTGCTGGGCTTTGAAACGATTGACGAGGCGCAAATTGCCACCGACGCGCTCAATAAAAAATTCGGCGAACAAATTTTCGCGCAACGAAACCTTAGCAGCCTCGACATTGTGGCGGCGAACATTAACAAAGCTCAAGGCGTCGAAAACCTTTTGCGCGTGATGAATTGGCAAGACGCGAAAATTTTTGTCATCGGCGACGAGGCGAACGATTTGCCAATGATAAAAAAATTCGGCGGCTGCACGGTTTCCACGGCGAAAGATTTTGTCAAAGGTCAAGCGGCGGCGGTCGTTGAATCTGTCGGCGCAATGCTCAACGCTCAATGAATCGGCGAATCGTTTCAGCCCTGCTCGGCTATCTGACTTTATCTTGCGGCGCGGCAATGATTCCGCCATTTCTGCTCGCGGCTTTTGAAAAAGAATTCGACGGCGCGGCGGCATTCCTGCTGTCAATTTTCCTGTGCTTGGCGGCAACATTTGAGCTTGAACGTTTCGGCGGACTGCAGGGCAAAGACAACGTCGGCATTCGCGAAGGAATTGCGGTCACGGGACTCGGCTGGCTGTTAATTTCGGTTCTCGGGCTCGTGCCGTATTTCGCGGGCGGTTATCTGAATTTGCTCGACAGCATGGTTGAATCGTTTTCGGGCTTCAGCGGAACGGGCGCGACTGTCATTGACGACGTGGAAATTTTGCCGCGTTCAATTCTTTTGTGGCGTTCAATGTCAAATTGGTTCGGCGGACTTGGAATTGTCGTTATCTTCATGGCGATAATGCCGCAATTCGGACGCGGCGGCATGTACATTTTAAAAGCCGAAACGACCGGGCCGACAAAGGATCGTCAAATGCCGAGGATTCGCGACAATGCAAAGGCTCTGTTCAGCGTCTACGTTCTGCTGACGGTAATTTGTGCGGCTGCGTATTTTTTGTGCGGTCTCAATTCGTTTGCGGCGATAAACCACGCGATGACGACGATTGCAACGGGCGGCTACGGAATTTACAACGGCACTGTCGGCGAATACGGCAACGCTTACCTCGAATATTGCATGGCGTTTTTTATGATTGTTTCAAGCGGCAGTTTCGCGATGTACGTTTTGGCTTTTAAACGCGGCGTCGGCTCAATTTTCAAGAACACGGAGTTTCGGACGTATCTTATGATAATTTTTGTCGCGGCGTCGGTTATCGCGGTCGATTTGATTTTGGAAATGCAACTTGACGTTGAAAGTGCAACACGTGCGGCGATTTTCCACGTGGCGAGTTTGTCTTCAACGACGGGCTTTGTTGCGCACGACTTCGACACTTATCCGCCGCTTAGCAAAGCTTTCCTGCTGATGACGATGTTTTTGGGCGGTTGCGCAGGTTCGACGGCAGGCGGCTTGAAAGTCGCGAGAATAATTTTGCTGTTCAAATTCGTTGCGCTGATCGTTCGGCAAAAAATTCATCCGAATTTGATTAGCAGCGTGATGTTGAGCGGACGAACGATTGACGCTGATATTGTTTACGGCGCGGCGAAATTTTTCTTTGCGGTCGTCGTGATGGACGTTTTATTTGCGGCGGTGATGATGTTCGACGGGATTGACTTTGTCGACGCAATCAGCGTGAGCATTTCGACAATGGCAAGCGTCGGACCGGGCTTCGGCATTGAAGGCGCGACGAGTACTTATGCTTTGTTGCCGAGCTTGAGCAAATTTTGCGCGTGTGGATTTATGTTTTTGAGCCGCCTGGAAATTTTCACGGTGCTTGTGATGTTGAGTCCGTCATTTTGGAACGACGCAAAGAACTGGTGACTTATCGGACGCGATTAATTTTTGCGGCAAGAACTCCAAAGTCGTTGCTCTGTTGACGACGCAAAGAACTGGTGATTTATCGGACGCGATTAATTTTTGCGGCAAGAACTCCCGCGCCGAAGCCGTTGTCGATGTTGACGACGCTCACGCCCGCCGCGCAGCTGTTCAACATTGCCAAAAGTGCCGCAAGCCCTTGGAACGATGCACCGTAGCCGACGCTGGTAGGAACGGCGATAACGGGACGCGATGTCAAGCCGCCGACGACGCTCGCCAATGCTCCTTCCATGCCCGCAACGACGATTATCACGTTCGCGGAAATAATTTCGTCCATGTGCGCGAAAAGTCGATGAATGCCTGCAACGCCGCAATCGTAGCACGTCGAAACAACATTGCCCCAAAGATAAGCCGTCAATCGCGCTTCTTCGGCAACAGGAATGTCGCTTGTGCCCGCCGTCACGATTAAAATTTTTTTGTCAGCGTCGCGAGTCAAAGTTTTGTCGCGGTCAACGTAAATCATGCGTGCGGTCTCGTCAAAAATCGCGTCGGGAATTTCAGCGTGCAGGAAGTCGAATTGTTCGCGAGTGGCTCGACTTGCGATTAAATTGCCTGCGCTCCTGTCGTGAAGATTTTTTAAAATAATTTTGAGCTGCTCCTTGGTTTTGCCGGGCGCGTAAACGACTTCGGGAAAACCTTGCCGCAATTCTCGACCGTGATCGATTGACGCGAATCCAAAATTTTCCACGGCGTCCGACGAAAAATTTTTCAGCCGTGCAAGAATTTCCGTCTCCGAAATTTTATCCGACTTGTAGCCGCGCAGGAGTTCAAGCAAATTTTTTTCTGTCAATGTGATTCACCTCGCCGCTACAATAAATCATGAATCAAACTCTAAGTCAAAT
>CAMNPA010000076.1 GCA_946547205.1 uncultured Selenomonadales bacterium
TGCAAAAATTTTTTCGCCGTCACGAACAATTCGGAAGTCTGCGTGTCCAAATCTTCGCGGTCAGTCAAAATTATAATCGTCGGATTGCGGAAGGTCTCGTTGTCGCGCTGAATGATTAACCGTGCCAGAAATAGCATCGTGTAAGTTTTTCCGCAGCCCGTCGCGCCAAAGTAAGTCCCGCCTTTGCCGTCGCCAATCGGTCGCAAATGTTCCTTGATGTTGGCAAGCATTTTCGTTGCGGCAAAAAATTGCGGATAACGACAGACAATCGCCACTGCTCTTGAATCGTCGTCGGGATAAAAAATAAAGTCGCGCAAAATCTGCAGAATTCTTTCCTTAGCGAACGCGCCGCGAATCAGCATAAAAAGCGAATTGATTCCGTCGTAACTTTTTTCATCATCGCCGATTTTGTTCCAAGCGAAAAATTTTTCATACGGCGTGAAGATGCTGCCGAGTTTCGTGTTCGCACCGTCCGAAATAACCGCAAGGAAACTGTAGCGCAACAACTTCGGAATGTCGCGGCGATAACGGAAGAAAATTTGTTCCCATGCGTCGTGAATCGTCGTATCCTCGCGCGTCGCCGATTTGAACTCGCAAATCGCAATTGGAATGCCGTTTATAAAAATCAGCAAGTCGGGACGACGGAGCCGCTCGCCCTGCACGGAAAATTGATTGACGACTTTAAAAATATTTTTGTTCGGTGCGTCGAAGTTGATGTACTCGACGTGGAGCGCAACTTTGCTCGTGTCGTCGCGCGGCAAGTCGAATCCTTCATTGACAAGAAAAAAAGCCTCACGATTTCCGGCGTAAAGCGGCGCGGAATTTATGAGGCTCAATTTGTTTATGATTTTTTCAAGCTCGGCGGCAGTCAAATTTTCGTCGGCGTAGCGTGTCGAAATGAATTTGCGCAGGTCGTCCGGCAATAAAATTTCATCGGGCGTGTGAATTTCGTCGCCGTTCAAATGTTCGTAGCCTTCGCGCTCAAAGAGTTCAATGATTGCTCGTTCCAATTCGGCTTCGTCAAATTTTCCGTTGCTCATGTCGTTGCTCCTTCGTCCAGCGAACCTTTTATCAATATCGGGCAGATGTCTTTGATTTGCGCCTTGAGCCGCTCCAAAATTTTTTTCCGCGTCCGCATGACTTCATACACCGCCGCGATTGAGCGTTGGATTTTCATTTCGGGTATCGGGATTTCCACTGCACACAAATCTTTCCACGTGAAAACCTCACGAGCCGAACCCCACGAATGAAATCTTGCATATCGGTCGAACTCCGAGCGATTGAAAAACATTGAAAGGTATTCGGGCAAAAGTCGTGTCTCGTCTGTCGAAAAAACTTCATTGACTGAAGAAACAACAATACTTTTGTCCGTGTCATTGAAAGCATAAGCGAAAACTTTTTCATTGTGCGTGGTCTGTACGAACGCAATTTGACGCGGCGCAACAATTTTATAGTTTGACAGCTCGTTGCGATTAACTTTTGAAGTCGGCTCGCGAAAATTTTTTGACGTACTAATTCCCTTGACGTTCTTAATTTTGTTGTCAAAGTTTCTGTTGTCGTGCCGCTCAATATAATTGCCAAGCTTTTCGCAGGGCATATTGCGGCGAAGATTTTCAATATAGCCGTCACAGACAAGTTTCAAGTCGTCGAGTCCGCGCTCGTAGGCTTTTTTGTTTTCAAGCAGAGAATTATAGACCGCGACGAATTTTTTCTGAACGTCAAGCGGCGGCAGATTGATTTCAACGTCGCACATCGTCGACCATGAAAAACTTTCCCGCGCAGATCCCCACGAATGAAACCTTGCATATCTGTCGAACTCCGGACGATTAAAATACATGAACAGATAATCGGGCAACAGAATTTCTTCGCGCCGAACTTTGAAAACAATTGAGATTGACGAGACCAAAAAAATTTCTTCGTTAGTGTTGAAGGCGAGAGAAATTTTTTCACCGCGCCGCGACGTGTCGGGAACGTAAGCAAAACTTTTCGGCGGAAATAATTTGTATGAAGTCAAGCTCACTCCGTCCAAATCAGCTTTGGTCGGGATAATTTCTTTTTGCGTTCCCAATCCGACGACAGAATCTGCGCCGAACAGATTATCCGAGTTTCGTTCGTCGATGAGTTCAATCAGCTCGCCGAGTTTGAATTTAGTCAATGCCATAGCCGATACCTCCGAAAGCGTCAGTCAAAATGGCTTGCGAATTTTTTTCCGCCGCCAAAATTTCTCGCATCTCATTTTGAATGCGGCTCATCTCTGCGGGATAATCAATCTTCAAATCGTGGTCGATGAACTCAATGTATTTGCTCGGCGCAAGTGAAAAATCTTTGTCGCGAATTTCAGCAAGAGTCGCCGCCTTGCAAAGTTCGGGCACGTCGAAATAATCGTTGCCGCTCTGCCAAGCGTTATAAATTTTTTTGACGCGCTCAATTTGTTCGTCGATTAGGACGATTTTCTTTTTCTTCTTGCCCTTGTCGATGATAATTTCTTCGCTGTTCACGTCCCAACGCCGCAAATCCATGAATAAAATTTCGTCGGTTCTGTCGCGCAACTTTCTGCCGTTGACGACGCCGGCTTTCTTGTTCATTCTCAAAATCCAGAGCGTGACGGAAATATCGGTCGTGTAAAACATGTCGCGCGGCAAAACAATGATCACCTCGACAACATCACGCGCCAAAATTTCTTTGCGGAGAGTGTATTCGACATCATCAGCGTTGAGCGCACCGTTTGCAAGTAAAAATCCTGCGACGCCTTTGGAATTGAGCTTTGAAAGTATGTGAAGAATCCAAGCGTAATTTGCATTGGCGACGGGCGGCATAACGGAAAAACCTGCACGGATAAATCGCGGGTCGTCGGTCAACTCGTCGGCACCTCTCCAATCCTTGAGATTGAACGGCGGGTTTGCCATAACGTAATCGACTTTTTTATTTTTGTGCAGATCGTTTGTGAAGGTTGAAGCATAGGTGTCGCCCAAGTTGTGAGCAATGCCGCGAATCGCCAAATTCATCTTGCACAGCCGCCAAGTATCGGGTTTGCTCTCTTGCCCGACGATTGAAATGTTCAAACGGTCGCCTTTGTGACTGTCGACAAATTTCAGAGACTGCACGAACATTCCGCCGCTGCCGCAACACGGATCGTAGACGACGCCGCTATAAGGCTCGATTAATTCGGCAATGAGTTTGACAATGCAAGCGGGCGTATAAAATTCGCCGTCTTCTTTTGTTCCCGACGCGGCATAGGTTTGCAAAAAATATTCATAGACGCGCCCGATAAGATCTTCCTCACGAAAAAATTTTCCGTCCAGTTTGTTCACGTTGTCGATAAGATTTTTGATGCGAGACTTTTCCGCGCCGAGCGTGCTAAAGAGATTTAACGGCAGAGCACCTTTCAAAGCGTCGTTGTCCTTCTCGATAGTCGCCATTGCGTTATCGATTATGACGGCAATATTGTTCGCGGATGCATTTTCCACGACATACGACCAGCGCGCAGTTTCTTCAAGGTAGAAAACACTTTTGGCCGTGTAGAAAGAAACTTTATCGATGAAAGGAAAATTATCGCCGAAGTCCTCGATAATTTCAGCGCGACGAGTTTCAAACTTATCGCCGGCAAATTTTAGGAACACCAAAGAAATTACGGCGTCGCGATTTTTTTCTGTACTGCCGATTCCGCGAAGTGCCACTCGACAATTCCACAAGACATTTTCCAGCGAAAAAGAATTTTCTTTTGTTTTCTTTGCCATTTCAAAACTCCTTCCTGCAATCAAACTTACTTTATCAGAGAATCGCTTATACCTTCCGCAATCGAAATTGTATGGTTGTCAAATGTGATGCTGAACAGCCGATAGGATTTTCTCATGAAAAAGACGGATTCGGTCAACACTTCGACTTGATTTGGTTCCGTGAAAAAGCCGCTGCTCCTGCATTCCGCCTGCTCGAATTCCATCATTTTATTCCAGTAAGCCAAAGATTTTTCAGACTGCCCGGAAGGAAGTTCGTCGGGCTTAAAGTAGGTAACGTCGCCCTGAAAATATGACGGAGTGTGAGCGGCTATATCTTGAGCGACGTGAAAATAATTGTTGACGACGGCTTCAATCATACCGCCTTCGCGCAAATCTTGAAAAAGCGAGCTGGTCTCGAAGTATTCGCGATTCGTTTCGCCGAACATTGTCTTGGTAAGTTTGCGAATTCTTTCGTCAGTAATGGCGTGAGAATCAAGCATGAAAAGATGTTGAACGTCTTCGCCCGCCTGCTCAAGTTGGCAAGCCATTTCATGAGCGACGACTCCGCCATAGCACCAACCGCCGATTATATACGCTCCTTTAGGCTGATGACGTTTCAAAGTCTGAACGTAGCGCGCGGCGATGTTTTTTATTCCGTAAGTCGCTTCGTTCGGGTGATAGAGATTGAACGGCTCGATTACGGAGAAAGAAATAAAATTTTTGATTCGGGCACCGAGTCGGTAATAGACTTCGCCGCTGGAATTGCCGGTGTGGACGAAAACCATTTGCGGTTCAATGTTCCGCGAGTAAACGTAAATTTCGGGCGGGATATTTATTTTGGTGCGAGCCCTTTTCTTGAAGGCAGTTTTATTTTCTGCTGAAGGCGGCTTTGAATCGGATGCTTCGTCCTTGAAAATTTCTTGTCATTGCCGGATTGATAAATCGCTCGGATATTTTTGCGCCAAAGTTTTGAGTACGTCCGCGCAGTATTTGAACAAGTCGTTTCGCGTGAAGAGTATGCAGAAAGCCAGGACGAAGATAAAGCTTTGCCTGCCGCTTTGGACGCAGACGACTTGCAGGAGAGAATTTCTCTGCGGGTCGACGGGAAGATTTAGCAGTTGTCGCCGAAAGCTCTGCAGCTGATGCAAGTCGGGCGCGACGACGTTCACAATTTCGAGCGGAATTTTTCTGTCGGTGATAACTTGCTGAATAACGGGCGTATGGTGAAATACAACGGCAGCCCGAAATTTTTCATTGCCCTGCGCGGCGTCGTCGAGAGCAAGGCGCAAATCATCTTCGGCAATGAGCCCGTCAAGCTCAATCATGTAGACTTCGCGACAAGTGCTTTGATCGGGTTGGAAAATTTGTTGGAAAAATAATTCGTCCTGCTCGGTAGTAAGCGGCAGAACTTTTTCTATGTGCTCGCCACGTGAAGAAAAATCTTTCTCAATGGCGGCGTATTGTTCAGCTGTCCAAAGTTTGGAGTAGTCGACCGTCGCGGCGTCAACGATTTTTTGAAGTTGATTGAGCTGTAAAATCTGCGCGGTGCTGAATTTGATTCCTTGAGCGCGGAGCACAGTGGAAAATTTCATGGCAGTAAGGGACGAGCCGCCGAGTTCGGTAAAGTTGTCCGAAGGATAAGCAGTGACGTTGCCGATAACATCTTGAGCCGCCCAAAGGACTCTGGTCAAAACTTCGCTGTACAAAAAATCTGCGCGGGAAGTCTGACGCTTTGGCAGCGGCAATTCTTTGCGCAGAATTTTGCCGTTGGCATTACGCGGCATTGAATCGAGTCGCACGAAAATTTCCGGAATCATGTAGTCCGCCAAATATCGGGCAATTTTTTTCTTGACGGCGTCGGTGTCGAGTTTGTTTTCCGATTCGTAGTAGCAGACGAGATAATCCGTGTTATGAATATTTTTGAGCGTCACGACAACAGCTTTCACGTCGGAGCGATTCATTTGCCTTACGGCGTTTGAAATTTGCGCTTCGACTTCGCCGGTTTCAATGCGAAAGCCGCGCAGTTTGATGAGATTATCGGTGCGCCCCAGCAGGTAATAATTTCCCAGCGCGTCGCGTTTGGCACGGTCTCCCGTCCGATAAAATTTTCGCCCGTCAAGTTCAATCCATTTCTCAGCCGTAAGCTCAGGAAGTTTGAAATAACTTTTGGACATGTGCTCACTTGATACGAGCAGTTCGCCGCATTGCGCTTGCTCCAAATTTTCGTCGACCAAAATAATTTCGGTGCCCGTCGGCGGCTTGCCGATTGATATAGGATTTTCGTCGCCGATAATTTTGTTAATGATCCGAAGCTGTTGCGCGAGCTGAACACGTTGGCAATGCGTTCGAGGATAAGCCGAATCGAGGCGATACACGGTCGGACGCTGATGGAATTGGCGAGTTTGAGCGAACGACTTCAAGAAACGGCAGACGCGCATTTTTATCGCGCTTATGTGGAAAATTATTATCAAAACGTGTATGATTATCACAAGACGATAGGGTTGCCGCAACCGCCTGCGAGTTTGGACGCAAAACGAGTTGAATCAGTCTTGCAGACGGCGTGGAGCGGAAAGAATTATTCGGCGCGAATTTGGGCTAATCGGACGAAACTCACGAAAGAAATACAGCGTTCGATGATGACGGCGATTCATCGCGGCAGTTCGATTCAGCAGTTGTCGAAGGATTTAGCTCAACGAATGGAAGTCGGCTACAAAAATGCCG
>CAMNPA010000077.1 GCA_946547205.1 uncultured Selenomonadales bacterium
TGCGCCGCGAAGGTTACGAAATGCAAATCGGCAAGCCCGAAGTCGTCTACAAGCTAATTGACGGGCAAAAGTATGAGCCGATTGAAAATTTAACCGTCGAAGTTTCGCAAGACTACATGGGCACGGTTATGGAGAGTTTCGGACGCCGCAAAGCCGAGCTGAAAAATATGCAAAACGTTGCGGGCTACATGCGGCTGAACTTTTTGATACCTGCGCGGGGGCTTATCGGTTTTCGTTCGGAACTTTTGACTTCGACGCGCGGCAACGGCGTAATGAATCACGTTTTCCACGGCTACGAACCTTACAAGGGCGACATTCCCGGACGCAGTCGCGGCAGTTTGGTTGCATTTGAGCAGGGCGAGACGACGGGCTACGGAATTTTCAATTTGCAGGATCGCGGCGTCATGTTCATTGAGCCCGGTCAAAAAGTTTATGAGGGCATGATTGTCGGCGAAAACTCTCGCGAAATGGACATTGACATAAATCCTTGCAAGCAGAAACATCAAACGAACATTCGCGCCAGCAATTCCGACGAGGCGATTCGACTTGTGCCCGCGCGTATCATGAGCCTTGAACAGGCGATGGAATATATCAACGACGATGAGCTTGTGGAAGTCACGCCGAAATCGATTCGTCTGCGTAAAGCCGTGCTCGACCGTGTCACTCGCGGACGTGCCGCCAAAAATGCTCGCAAGTAGAAATTAGCGGTTAATCGAAATGCAGCGTCGTTGACAAGCCGTCATAGCCGCAAATCGTGTTCGCAAAAATTTTCGTCGCGTTCGGCAGATATTCTCGCGGCTCGTTCATCATTTGAGAGAAATGCGCTAACCACAATTCTTTGACGTGAGCTTTTGCGGCAACTTCAGCTGCTTGTGCGAAAATCATATGCCGTCCGTGTTCGACTGCGCCCGGTGCCTGTTCAAATTCGCCGTAAGTCGCCTCGCTAATCAGCAAGTCCGCACCTTCCGCCGCCGTGAACAAATTGTCGCAAAGTGCCGTGTCGCCCGTGAAGACGAATTTCAAACCTTTGCGCGGTGCACCGAGAACTTGTTCGGGCAAAATCGTTTTGTCGCCGATTTGAACGCCGGTTCCTTTCTGCAAAAGATTCCATTGATTTATCGGAACGCCGAGTTCCGTTGCACGTTCCGGCATGAATTTTCCTGCGCGGCTCAACGTGAAACAGTAGCCTTGACTTGGAACGCGATGTTCTGTCGTGAACGCCGTCAACTTTGCCATTGGCGACCAACCGTCAATCAGCGCGGAAAGTTTCAGTCCGTCGGAAGGCACTTCAAATAAAATTATCGGGTAGCATATCCAGTGCGTCAATTTTAATATCGGAGCCATTGTTTCTTGCAAGCCTTCGGGTCCTGTTATGAAAAGCGGCTCCGTTCGTTTTATGTTGTGCATTGTCTGCAAAAGTCCCGGCAGTCCGAAGATATGATCGCCGTGATAATGCGTCAATGCGATGATGTCCGTTTTCATCAAGCTGACGCCGACTTTTCTCGCCGCCGTTTGTGTGCCTTCGCCGCAATCGAAAAGGATTGAATGACCGCCGCTTGACAGAAATACCGCCGTAAGTGCTCGTTCGGGAATTGGGATTAAAGCCGACGTTCCGAGCAATGTAATATCAATCATTTTTATCACCTCGTGCCTTGGAAGTCGTTATCTTGGTGCGTTGACATATTGAAAATTATTTTGCAACGAAATATAATTGGCGTCAAGAAAAAATTTGTAAGAGACGGGGGATAGAATGAGAAACTGTAAGATTTTTTTTATGACGGCAGTAATTGTTGCGGCTATAAATTTCATCAGCGTTTTCAATGCGGAAAGTGCTCCGGCTGAAAATTCTGCGGTTGAATCGGTTGCGCCCGTCAAGAAGGATTGGGGCACGTTAAAAGTCGGCTACGTCGTCAACACGGGCTTTATGAACGAAGACAGACCGGGACACACCGTCGGCTACGGCTACGAGTACATGGAGTTTCTGGAAAACTATGTTCCGTGCGAATTTGAGTACATTGTTTTCGACGACTGGACTGACCTGCTCGATAAGCTCAACACCGGCGAAATTGACATCATTCCGAATTTGCCGGGCGATCACAAGTATTTAGTCAACGCCAAGTCAACCGATCACGTTGTCGGACGTTTTCCGATGGAACTTGTCATCACCGCCGATAAGATTAAGCCGCACCTAAATCTTGCACGCGTCCGCACCAATTACGACACGCCGGGACTTGATGAAGTTGCGCGCGCGGAAGGTTTTCAATACACCTTCACGAGCTACAAGACTTATCAGGAAGTCGTTGATGCTTACAATCGCGGCGACGTTGACGGCTATGTTGACGCCATGCTTTTTTACAATCGCTCTAAGCACACTTACGCCGTGTTCGACAGGCAGAATTATCGGCTTTCCGTCCGCGCAGACAGAACTGATTTGTTGGATCGTTTGAATTGGGCAATGGATCAGCTGCTTATGGATCAGTCCGATATTCGCGACACGTTGAAGAGAAAATACAACCTCAAGGAAGGCTTTCCTTTGCTGTTGAGCCGCGACGAGAGAAATTTTTTGGCGGAAAAGCAAAAACTTCGCACGGCGATTTTTACGTACGAGCAGCCCTACGCTTATCATGATGACAGCGGGAAATTGGTCGGCGTCATTCCCGATATAATTGAGCGAATCTCAAAAGATTTGGACGTTGAGATTGAGATTGTCGAAACTAATTCGCCGAAAGAGACGCGCACCTTGATTCTCAACGGCGAGATTGACTTTGTGGCGGACACCGTTTGCGATTTCAGTTGGGCAGAAAAATACAACATCAGCCCGACGCAGAGTTATTTTCGCCGCGATTATGTGCCGGTCATGCGTGCGAATTCCAAATTTTCTCGTCAACCGATAGTTGCGTGCTGTGAAGACAGGCTTTACTCTCTGGATTTTGTCGAGGCGAATTTCCCGAAAGAAAATGTTTTGTATCTGCCGACGTTCGCGGACACGTTGAAAGCCGTTAATGACGGTCGAGCGGATATGACTTACATTTACAGCGACGCAGTTCACTCGCTCATTGACGCGGCGGAGACTTACGATTTGGAAGTTGGCGCGACATCAGCTTATAGCGAATTGGTCAGTATTGGCGTGCGTTCGGACGGCGACTTGCGACTTTGGCACATTCTCAACAAGGAAATAAATCACATTGACGTTAGCTGGGTGCGAGACATGTTGAATAAGCACCAACATATTTCCGCGTCGTTCAATTTCAAGCGTTTCGTTCACAACAATCCGTTTCAAGTGATTCTGTTCGTTGGCTTGTTGATTGGCGGAATTGGCGCGTACATTTATCGCCGCAACATGCACAAGAAAAATTTCGACATCGTTCAGCGCATGGCTTATACAGATTTTCGCTACAACTTGCCGAACGTGCCGTGGCTTGAGATGAAAATTCCTGCGACGTTTGCGAAGTTGAAGGCTGAAAATCCCGACGTGCAGACTTTCTTTGTCGTGTTCTCGATGAAGAGCAACGCGGTTATGACGGAGAATCGCGGGCATCAAATCATCAACAATCAATTTCACGCGTTGGCGGACGGCTTGCGCAATTCCAAGACTGCGATTTTCACGGCGGCGGGCATTGACGTTAATAATTTGGTTTGTTTCTGCAAGGCGGAGAGTTTGGAGAAAATTTCTGCATGGGCGGCGAAAAATATCGGCAAGTACAGCTACATTGACACTGCCGACGCCGGTGCGAAAATTGCCATTCACATGAAAGCCGGAATCAGCCGTTACGATGAGAGTTTGGACATTCAACGGGCAATAAGTCGCGCGATAACTGCTTGCCAACAAATTTCGAGCAACGACGTTAAAGTTTTCGATGCGCAGATGGAAGAACTTTTGACGAACGAGCACGACATTGAAAACCGCATGGTTGACGCTCTCAAGAACGACGAGTTCAAGGCGTGGTATCAGCCGAAATACGACATCAAGACGCGGCGCGTTATCGGTGCTGAAGCTCTTGTTCGTTGGATAAGTCCTGTTTCCGGATTCATGCCGCCGGGAAAATTCATTCCGCTTTTTGAGCAGAACGGATTTGTAATTCAAGTTGATTATTACGTTTTGGAAAAGACTTGTCAGTTGCAGCGCGAACGTTTGGACGCGGGCAAAGAGGTCGTGCCAATTTCCGTGAATCAGTCGCGCTTGCATATGACGGAAGACGGTTACCTTGAAAAAATGCGTGCGATTGTTGAGAAGTACAAATTGCCGCCGAATTTGATTGAGCTGGAGATAACGGAGACGATGTTTGGCGACTTCGACAAGAAAGCTGCTCGTCAAAATGCGGAACGGATTGTAAACGGCTTGAAGGAGATCGGCTTTACAATTTCCGTCGACGATTTTGGCGCGGGCTATTCGTCGTTCAGTTTGCTAAGCAGTTTGCCTATGGACGTGCTGAAAATTGACAGGTCTGTTTTGACGGGCGCGGACACTTCTCCGAAGATGAAAAAGATTTTGGGCAAAGTGATTGAGCTTGGCGACTCGTTGGGTATGCGCGTGATTTGTGAAGGCATTGAGACGCCGGAAGAGGAAAATTTGTTGCTAAGTCTCGGTTGTCGATACGGGCAAGGATTTTTCAACGCGAAGCCTATGCCGGTAAATGACTTCGTGGCATTTTTTGAGAAACGCAACGCTGAACCGCTGTCGCAAATTTAAACAGAATTCGGCAGGAAGATTTAACGCCGCGTCGAATTCGCATTGACAGAACATTGATCGATAACTTTAAAAGGAAGAATGGCTATGGATACAAATTTATTTCAACTCGGCGAGAATTCTCCGTTAAATCGAATCAAGACTTACTTTGACGCCCTGCAAAATTCTGCGGACGAATATCTTTTCGCCATGGATGTCAGCTCCGGGCAAGTCATGCTGTCGAAAAATTTCGTGCGCGATTTTAATTTTCCCGATTCCGTTGTCGAAGATTTTGCCGCGCTTTTGACGCCTTTTGTCTGGCACGACGACCGCGAGATTTTGGAGACGGCGATTAATGAGCTTGATTCGGCAACGCCCGGCATTGAGATTGTCGGCGAATTTCGTTTGCTCAACCGCAACGGCGAATACAGTTGGGTATCGTTGCGCATGACTGCCGGAGCTGATGAATTCGGTCAGCCGGAAATTGTTGCGGGCGTGATTGCGCGTATGGACGTGAAAGTTAAGGCGGACTACGTGACGGGACTTTTAAACCGCAACGCTTTTCATGTCGCGCTGATGAAGGAACTCAACAGTTCGCCCGATGCTCACGGCGCGGTTATTTTTGTCGGACTTGATAACTTCCGCCTCATCAATGAGACTTACGGCTACGAATTCGGCGACAATGCTTTGCGGCAACTTGCGCAGGACATCACCAACGTTTTGCCGCCGGACATTCGACTTTACAAGCTCGATAACGACATGTTCGCGTTCTTCGTCGCGGAAGTCTATCCCGAAGAGATTGAGATAATTTTTTCCAGCATTCAACTTTGTATGCGCGAGATTCGCAACATTGAGGATACGATTTTCTGCACGGCGTCGGCAGGTGCGGCATTTTATCCCGATGACGCGGACGACGTGATAACTTTGACGCGCTACGCTGAAGTTGCTTTGGAATTCGCGCGGCAGAAAGGCAAGGATCAAATTGCGTTCTTCGACAGTGCTTATTATGAGCGTTGGCGTTACGATTTGGGAATGCAGAATCTTATGCAGAATTCGATTGCGCGCGGTTGCGAAGACTTTTTCCTTTGTTATCAGCCGCAGATTGATGCGAAGACCGGCAAACTTGTCGGCGCGGAAGCTCTGTTGCGTTGGTATGACCGTGACGGCTCTGTTGTTGCGCCAATGCAGTTTATTCCGTTGCTTGAACGTTCGCGCATGATAATTCCCGTCGGACACTGGATTATTGAGAACGCCGTTAAGACCGTCAAGAAGTGGTGCGAATTCATGCCGGAATTTGAAATCAGCGTGAACATTTCGCTCTATCAGTTGGAGGAGCACACGTTCTATGATTTTGTCAAGGATTGTATCGAACGCCACCAAATCAATCCGCGCAATTTGGTTTTCGAGTTGACGGAGAGCAATAAGGTTTATGATTGGGATTTTGTCAACAAGCAGTTCCAAGCCTTCCACGAGTTGGGAATTAAAATTGCGATGGACGATTTTGGCATGGGCTATGCGAATCTTGCCTTCATGAAAAATTTCAAGTGCAACCAGATTAAAATCGATCGTTTCTTCGTTGAGGACATTGTAAACAGCGAATACGACCGCGAAATTATCAAGCATGTTATCATGATGTGCCATGCAGTCGGCATGGAAGTTGTTATCGAGGGCGTTGAGGACGAGGCGACTTACATTTATCTGCGCGACGTTTGCGGTGCGGACATCATTC
>CAMNPA010000078.1 GCA_946547205.1 uncultured Selenomonadales bacterium
TTATCAAAATTCTCGCCGAAGTCAGCCGCGAATGCCAACACAAAAATTTTTTCCGCGCCCAACGACTTCAAAACTTTTGCGCACTCTTTAACCGTCGTGCCCGTCGTGAAAATGTCGTCGATGATTAAAATTTTCTTCCCGCGCAGGTCAATCGGTTCAATCGCCGCGAAAACTCCGCTCAAAACTTTTTCACGCTCCGACTTGCCGAGACTGTAGAGCTTCGGTGTCGATTGCGTGCGAATCAAAAGATTTTTCAGCGGGATATTTTTTTTCGTGAGCCATTCGCCGAAAATCAGTTCCGTTTGATTGAAACCGCGTTCGCTGAATCTTTTGGCGTGAAGTGGCACGGGTACCGCGAAGTCGACGCCGCTCAACAGCTTTAAAATTTCCGCACGGTTTGACACGCCGTCAAGGATTTTTTTCATTGCAGGCACGACACGCAAATTGTTGTCGAACTTGAGCTTGCGGAGCAGTTCGCGCGAGCCGTCACGATATTTCGTCACGCGCATGACAGAATTAATCGGCGCAGGCGGTCTGTCGTAAAAATCCAGTCGCAAAACTTTTTTCTCGCATTCGGAGCACAATCGATATTGCTCGTCGCCAATTTCGCGGCAAACGGGACAGCGCGGCGGGAAGAGAAAATAAATCAACGCATCCCACAATTCGCGAAGAAATTTCATAATCTCACCCCGAAAATTTTTACGGCAGTATATCAAAAAATTTTTCGTTTGGCGACAAAAAAACCGCTCCATTTCGGAACGGCTTGAATCAAATTCTAACTTCAAAATGTTTGCCCTTGTCGCTGTCCTTAGTCGTCGCAGGTTTCGGCGTTGAAGGCTTAACTTTTTCCGTTGCTGATTTTATTTTGTCTGACGTGCTCGACGTGACGGGCTTAACTTTTTCCGTTGCCGCCTTCAATCTGTCCGATGAATCCGCGAAAAGTTCCGACTTCGTGAGCGCAGGCTTGTCCGTCAACAAAAATTTAAATTCTAACTTCAAAATGTTTGCCCTTGTCGCTGTCCTTAGTCGTCGCAGGTTTCGGCGTTGAAGGCTTAACTTTTTCCGTTGCTGATTTTATTTTGTCTGACGTGCTCGACGTGACGGGCTTAACTTTTTCCGTTGCCGCCTTCAATCTGTCCGATGAATCCGCGAAAAGTTCCGACTTCGTGAGCGCAGGCTTGTCCGTCAACAAAAATTTTTTCACGATTATAAACGTTGCGACGACCACAAAAATTATCGTGAAGAGCCAATAAACGACGCCGTGCCCTTCCGAATAATCGTTCAAGCGCGGTGTGACTGTCGGCTTTTCCGTCAAAGTTTGCGGCTTATCCGTCGGTTGCGCGTCCAAATCTCTGAATTGTCGCAGAACGTCTTTGCCTCGGTCGTAGTCCGATTGATCGCTCGGAATAAGCGGCGCGTCGGGCGGAATGACTGTGACTTTCTGATTCGGCGGCGGCTTATCGTCTTCGCGGTCAACAGTTCGTTTCGTCAATGCGCCTGAGCCGTGAGCAACTGCGTCGCGTGCTTGAGCTTCCGGCGTCGAATCCGTCGGTTGAGCCTTGTCCTTTTTGAAAGGCGTCATGTCGATTTTCGGCGGAGTCGGCGGCGTCGGACGAGTTGCCGGTGCCGGAGCTGTCGGCGGTTTCGGCGGTTCAATCGTCATTTTTTACAGCAGATGTGCGCGGAGTTCATCAGCACTTTGCGCGGACAAATAAGCCGGTGCAATGTCGAAAACCGTCTTGCAACCGTTGCTGCCCTCTTGATTGAGACGATAAGCGGCGCGTGCATAAGCGACGAGAACTGCCGTGGTGAATTCGGGATTTGAATCGAGCTTGAGATTGAATTCGATAATGTGATTGTGTTCTTTGTCAACGCCGGTTTTGCCCGAACGAATGACGAATCCGCCGTGAGCAAGTCCCGCGTGTTTGCTCAAAAGTTCTTCTTCGCTGATGAAGTTTACGACGGTATCATAGTCCGCGAAATAGTTTGGCATGGTCTTAATCGCGTTCTCAACTTCGGCGGCGTCGGCACCTTCTTCAAGCACAACGTAGCATTCGCGCAAATGTTTCTGTCGCGTGGTAAGTTCGGGATTTTTTCCGCTGCGAACGGCATCAAGTGCGCTGTCAATCGGAACGGTGTACTGTTTTGCATTTTTAACGCCTTTGACGCGGCGAATCGCATCGGAGTGACCTTGACTGACGCCTTTGCCCCAAAACGTGTAGTCGTTGCCGTCGGGAAGAATTGCGTTTGCATAAGCGCGAGCGAGGCTGAAAAGTCCGGGATCCCAACCGACTGAAATTATCGCGACGTGACCGTTGGCTTTGGCGGCGGCGTCAACTTTGGCAAAGTGTTCGGGAATTTTGGCGTGCGTGTCGAAGCTGTCAACGACATTGAACATCGCGGCATATTCGGGCGTCTGCGTCGGTAAATCGGTTGCACTTCCGCCGCAAAGAATCATCACGTCGATTTTGCCGACCCAAGCTTTAACGTCATCAACATGCACGACGGGAACATTGGGCGTATGAATTTTGACGGTTGCGGGATTTCTGCGCGTGAACACCGCGACGAGTTCCGTATCGGGATTTTCTTTGATGGCGCATTCAACGCCGCGTCCGAGGTTGCCGTAACCGAGAATACCTATCTTCATGAATTTGTTGCCTCCTGCTAAAAAAGTTTCAAACCGTTTTGCATTATAACATAAAAGTTACGCCACGCAACTTTTCGCGCGCAATGAATACAATACACTTTTCTTGCCAACTTGAACTGCGCGGGTTATCAAATTGCACGGCGTGAACGGCCGGAACATTGACAAACTTTCTGCCGAGACCGATTTGGCGAAGAACACGCTCTATCGAATCGTCCGCTCGAAGGAATATTTAATGGAAGAAGTCGCGCGCAGGTGCGTTGAAAAATTTTTCAGTTCGGGTCGAAAGTGACGGTCTCCAAAATTTTATCGCGCCGAGCTTTTGATTTGGCAAAGTAGTCGTGAACAAATTGCCTGTCGTGATTTTCAATCGCCGTGATGACTTCGCCGAGAATATTTTGCAAGTCGCGCAGGTGTGTTGAAAAATTTTTCAGTTCGGGTCAAAAGTGACGGTCTCCAAAATTTTATCGCGCCGAGCTTTTGATTTGGCAAAGTAGTCGTGAACAAATTGCCTGTCGTGATTTTCAATCGCCGTGATGACTTCGCCGAGAATATTTTGCAAGTCGCGCAGGTGATTGGCAATGGCGTCGCCGTTCGTCATGCAAATATCAGCCCACATATCGGCGTTGGAGCTTGCAATTCGCGTGGTGTCTTTGAATCCGCCGCCGACGAGTTTCAAACACGAATCCAAATCATCGCCGGCATCATTGAGCAACGTGACGAGAGCCGCCGCCGTCAAATGCGGGACGTGGCTGATAATCGACGCGCAACGGTCGTGCTTGGCAATGTCAATCGTCAAAAAGTTTGCTTCGGTCAATCGCAGGACGCTCATCAATTTTTCGCGAACTTCAGCGGGAACGCCGGTATCGTCGACGATAACATAAGCCTTGCCCTTGAAAAGATTTTTATCAGCCGCTTCGACGCCAGATTTTTCGCGACCTGTCATCGGGTGCCCGGCGACGTAGAAAATATCCGGCGGAAGAATTTTTTTCAGCTCCTGCCAAATGAATTGCTTTGTGCTGCCGGCGTCAGTCAGTATTGCTCCCGACTTGATGAACGGCAGAATTTTTTTGACCATCGGCACAATCTGCAGGACGGGCGGGCTAAGGAAAATTATATCCGCGCCACCGACGACTTGCTCCAAATCCGACGTTGCCAAATCGACCGCGCCGAGTTCCATTGCACGACGCATCGACTGTTGCGAACGACATAGCCCTGTTATAAAAATTTTGTCGCCGAGCTTATCTTTGAGGCACAAACCGAGTGAGCCGCCGATAAGTCCGACGCCGATTATTGCGAGTTTAATTTGTTCCATAAATCAATCTCCAAACTTCAAATTGTAAACGACGCTAAACAGAGTTAAGACTTGACGCACATTGGATGCAACGTCACGTTGCCGCCGATTATCGCGAGTTTAATTCTTTCCATAAGTCAATCTCCAAACTTCAAATTGTAAGCCGTGGCATAGACGACATTTTTATTGCGCTCCCAAATGCCGTTGAAACGACTTTGCGGGACAGGATTCACCAAGTCGCCGTTCTCCGCGCCGCATTCAATCGTTATGCTTGGAACGCCGAGCTTATAAACCGCCCAATCTTTGTAGCCCGCCGCATCAACCGCCGTGTAGTCATCATCGAGATAGTAGCCCGTCGCATGAGAAATTTCGCTTGCAAATTTTTTTGACTCGTCCAAAACTGCGCCGCTCTGCTTGAAATACCAATAAATCAACGCGCCGCAAGTGTGATAGCTTATCGAGCGTTTGATGTGACTGCTCTGCGTCAAAGCGATTAACGCCGCCGATTCGGCTTCACTGCCGGGATAAGTGCCTTTGTATCTTTCGGACGCGGGATATGGCGAGCCGTGAAATTCGTTCCAGTCCGCATCAAAATTTCTGTTCAAGTCGACGCCGCGAGCATTGGCTTTCCACTGAACAAGGTCGCCGCCGATTGCCGCAACTTGACTGCGAATTTCAGCGTTCTGTATGCCGTCCAAGCCGAATTGACTGATTGCAACGCCGTCGGGATTGCTGTTGGGTACGAAGTGAATCGTCACGCCTTGCAAAAGTTCCGCAGCAGACACGCCGCGATAAGAAACGTTGCCGCCGTTCAAAGCGTCGAGAGCCTCGCAAAGTTGACGCATGACGACTTGCACGGTGATATATTCTCTGGCGTGCATTGCTCCGAAAATCAAAACTTGATTCGCTCCGTTGGGATCGCCGAGAATTATATCATAAACGCCGCGCCCGTCGAGAGTGTCGCACAATTTCACGGCTTGCAGTTGCGAAGGATAGGCGTCGCAGAGAATTTTCATGTCGTGCAAAAAATTTTCGTAAGAATATTTTGCGGGACTTGAATAGACAATCAAATTTTGTCGCGGGCTTGAGACGGCTTGCGCAGGTTGAGTTTCGCTCTTCACTTCTTTAGGTGCAGAAGATTCAGTCGCGCTTTCGGACGAACAACCGAAACTGCAAATGAAAAGCATCGTCACGAGAATCGTCGCGAAAAAAAATTTAAAGTTCCTCAAAACGTTTCACCTCCGAACAAAATTAAAGAGAGTAAGGAGAAAATTTTTCGCTCCTCACTCTCAAATCGTCGTGTTATTCTTTAATGTATTTGATGTAAGCGTCCAAAACGTAGCCGTTCATTCCGTTGTAAGTCGCCGACAAAAAGCCGTCTTGATAATAGCCTCTGTTAATCCAGACCCAATCGCCGAGAGGAATTGTCGTGATTCGCGGAGCCGAAGTGGAAGGATAACTGCGCAAGGAGATCCACTCTCTGCAGTTCACGACGAGTCCCCAATAAGCTTCCGCGCGATTGCACTGCGCACCGACGATTAGCAACGTAAACGCCAGCAACATTGTCGCAACAACTTTCTTCAACATACAAATTCCCCCTTAGCTTTACAAAAAGTTATACTGCACTGCAGAGGAAATTATATCAAAGAAATTTTCGATTTACAATGTTCCGGCAGGTAAATTTAAATATTTTTAAATTGAACGCCCCATAACTTTTGCAATGCCGTCAAGATTTTCCATGAGCTGTTTAAATGCTTCGGGTGTCAAAGATTGATCGCCGTCGGAGAGAGCTTTTTCCGGGTGCGGATGAACTTCGATTATCAAGCCGTCTGCGCCCGCCGCGATTGCCGCTCGTGCCATAGGTGCGACCATTTTCCAGCGTCCCGTGCCGTGCGAAGGATCGACGACAATCGGCAAGTGCGACAATTCTTTGACCGCCGCGACTGCAGACAAATCCAACGTGTTGCGCGTGAAAGTCTCGTAAGTTCTTATGCCACGTTCGCAGAAAATGACTTGCTCATTGCCGCCGCTCATGATGTATTCCGCCGCGTTGAGCCATTCGCTGATTGTCGCAGAAAGTCCGCGCTTCAAAAGGACAGGCTTTGAACATTTGCCTAACGCCTTGAGCATTTGGAAGTTTTGCATATTCCGTGCGCCGACTTGAAGAATGTCCGCGTATTTGGAAAAAATTTCGATGTCGTCCTTGTCAACAATCTCCGTGACGACGCGCAGATCAAATTCATCAGCGACTTTGCGCAAAAGTTTCAAGCCGTCCTCGCCGAGTCCTTGGAAGTCGTAAGGCGAAGTTCTAGGTTTGAACGCACCGCCGCGCAGAAATTTCGCACCGCACGCTTTGACGGCTTGAGCAGCCTCGCGAAGTTGTTCAAGACTTTCAACGGCACAAGGTCCCGCCATAACGACGA
>CAMNPA010000079.1 GCA_946547205.1 uncultured Selenomonadales bacterium
GGCGCAGCAAAGAAAAAGTAGATTCTAAACATAGAAAGAAATTTACACACCAAATGCAATTTACCAACATTCCCTAGTAACAAAGGAGTTTTACACATGAGCAAAATTCAAACGGCGTTCGCTAACGGCAAGGCGTTCATTCCGTTCATCACGTGCGGCGACCCGAATTTGGAGACGACTGCGGCAGTTGTCCGCGCGGCTGTGGCGAACGGTGCCGATCTCGTAGAATTGGGCATACCATTTTCCGATCCCACTGCTGAAGGCGTCGTGATTCAAGCGGCGAATTTGCGTGCCCTTCAAGGCGGCGTGACGACCGACAAAATTTTCGACCTCGTGCGCGATTTGCGACGTGACGTTGAAATTCCGATGGTCTTCATGACTTATGCCAACGTGATTTTTTCTTACGGCGCGGAAAAATTTATCTCGACGTGCCGGGAAATTGGCATTGACGGTTTGATTCTGCCCGACTTGCCGTTTGAAGAGAAAGAAGAATTTCTGCCGCTGTGTCACAAATACGGCGTCGATTTAATTTCGCTGATTGCACCGACTTCCGAACATCGAATCGCAATGATTGCCCGCGAGGCTGAAGGTTTCGTTTACGTCGTGTCGAGTTTGGGCGTGACGGGCGTTCGCAGTGAAATTAAGACCGATTTAACGTCAATCGTCGCGGCAATTCGTGCGAACACAAAAATTCCGTGCGCAGTCGGATTCGGCATTTCCACGCCCGCGCAGGCTCAACAGATGGCAAAAATTTCTGACGGCGCGATTGTCGGTTCGGCGATTATAAAAATTTTGGCTCAACACGGCGTAAATGCTCCGAAACTCGTCGGCGAATACGTTCGCGAAATGAAAGACGCTCTCCGAAAAATTTCTTGAGCGCGGTCGTCGTGAACATATAAACAGCACTCGTTGGATGCAACGTCACGTTGCTGAAAGACGCTCTCCGCACGATTTGAACACTTCCCGAAAAAAAAACGCCTTCCAATTTTTTCGTTGGAAGGTGATTTTTTTATTGTCGCCGGAAATTTACTGCGCGGACTTGAGTTTAGCTTTTGCCGCATCCAAAACATCGCCGTAACGTTCAAGGGCACCGGTCAAGTCGGCGGACTCGGCTTTGAATTTCGCTTTGACAGTGTCGCTCATCTCGTTGACAAGCGCGTCGGAATGCATGATAGCTTTTGCCATCAGAGCGCGTCCCAAATCGATTAAAGCTTTTTGCACGGCGGGATCGTTCTTTGTCTTTTCAACCAAATCCATATCTTCGCGCTCATCAGGTTTGGCATTGGCGGCGGCTTGCGTGATAAGTTCTTCGGCGTGCGTCAAAATGTATTCGTTCTTGTCGGCGTCGCTCATTTGAACGTATTGACGCAGTTGCGGTTCTTGCTCCTTGATAATTTCGTCTGTCGCCTTGTAAGTGCCGTAAATGACGAGTGCGCCGCCTGCAATGAGTATCGCCACGATTGTCAGCAAAATTTTTTTCAACATGTCAATCACTCTCCAAAAAAATTTTCTTGCAAGTTATACGTTTATCGACAGAAATTGTTACGCATTCAACGCGCGGACTGTGTAATTTCCCGTGCCGTCGAGATTCAATTCCACGTCGTGCAATTTGAACAGCGTCGACCTGTGACCAACGCTGACGATTGTAATTTTGGGCAGTTGTTCGCGCGGCTCAACAAGTCAATCGCTCTCCAAAAAATTTTCTCTGCGAGTTATACGTTTATCGACAGAAATTGTTACGCATTCAACGCGCGGACTGTGTAATTTCCCGTGCCGTCGAGATTCAATTCCACGTCGTGCAATTTGAACAGCGTCGACCTGTGACCAACGCTGACGATTGTAATTTTGGGCAGCTGTTCGCGCAAGAGCTCATACATTTCAATTTCGCGCGGCTCATCGAGTGCTGAAGTCGCTTCGTCCAGGAAAATATAATCGGGCGCGGAAAGTAACACTCTCGCAAAGGCAAGCCGCTGTTGTTCGCCGAGCGATAAAATTCTGCTCCAATCGTCCGCCACGTCGAGCTTGTCAACGAGTGCAGGCAATTCGACCAATCGCAACGTCGCCTTGAGTTTTTCGTCGGCAGGAGAATTTTTTTCGGCGGAAGGATAGATTAACGCGCGGCGCAACGTTCCAAGCGGCAGATAAGGTTTTTGCGGCAAGAACATCACGCGAGCATTCGACGGCAAAGAAATTTCGCCCGACGCGTAAGCCCAAATTCCCGCCAAAGTTCTGAGCAACGTCGATTTTCCGCAACCTGATGCTCCGGTCACGACTAAGGCTTTGGCGTTCTGCAGTTCGAGTGAAAGTTTTTTCAAGAGTTCGCGTCCCGTCGGCAATGAAACGTTGAGCGCAGAGATTTTCAATTCGGGAGCAGTCGAAGTTGTAACGTTGCCGCGAATTTTTTTTGCGTCGTCGATGTGTTCAGTGAAACCGGCAAGACGATTGATAACCGCCGCCAAAGTTGACAGCGTGTCGTATGAATTGACAAAAAAGCTAAGCGCATCCTGAACTCTGCCGAACGCCGAAGAAATTTGCATGAGCCCGCCGAGTTGAATTTCTTTTGCAAAATATCGCGGATACGCCATGAGATACGGCACGAGAACAGCCAGTTGCCCGTAACCGTTCGCGTAAAAATTCAAGTGCTTGGTTTTTTTCATCAGCTGCCAATAATTTTTTATGACGTTGGAAAATTTTAGGTTGAAGCCTTCCAGTTCAGCCGACTCGCCGCGATAAAACGCAATGCTCTCTGAATTTTCACGGACGCGCATCATTGAGAAACGAAAGTCTGCCTCGTATTTCTGTTGATCGAAATTCAGCGCGATTAATTTTCGTCCGACCTTGTGCGCCAAAACAGTCCCGATGCCTGAATAAACGAGCGAGAACCAAAACATGTAGCCCGGGATGACGAGCCCGGCGATTGTGATTGAGCCGCTCAAATTCCACAGCACCACGCCGAATGCCGCCAAAGTCGTCAGCTGTTTTAAAAAGTCGATGAGCAAGACAAGCGACAAGTTGACGAATTGCCCGATGTCTTCCGAAATACGCTGATCCGGGTTGTCCGTCGCGTCCTGCAGTTTGTAATAGATTTGTCCATCCATCCACGAGTGCAAATAATTTTGCGTCATCCACGTTCGCCATTTGATTTGCAACATTTGCCGCAAATACACCGCGTAAACCGCGATCATTATGTAGATGAACGCAAGTGCGGTGAATCTTCCGAGCAACGGAAAAAATCTTTCCTGCTCGTAATTTTGCAGCGCGTCCCAAAAAATTTGATACCACTCGTTAAATTGGACGAGCAGATAAACCATCGCGAAATTCAATGCGATGACGACCGCCAACAGTCCGCGAGCCTTCCATTTGTCTTCCGACGACCAATAGCCTTTGAACAGCGTCCAGAAACCGCGAAATAATTTTTTCGTATCCAATTTAAAAACCTCCTGCGCAAGTATACTTGCCGCAGAAGGTTTTGGCAACGTTGATTTTCAGACTTATTGCTTGACGAGCTTTGTTCCGCTGATTCGATAAGCAGAGCCGTTGACGTGGAAGGTCGTGGCATCGAAATCGCGCAGTGTGATGGCTTTGGACGTGCTGCCGACTTTGAAGTAGACTTCGCCTTTCGATTTGCTGTAGGACGTTGAGAATGTACCCGTGATTTTGAGCAGGTCATTGTTCTCGAAGCCGTAGATAATATCTTTGCCGTCGCCTTTGCCGTAGATGAACGTTTCATCTCCGATGCCGCCCCATAAGCTGTCGTTGCCGGTGCCGCCTTTAATGGTGTTGTTGTAGCCGCCCGATAAACTGATTCTGTCGTTGCCGGAACCTGCGTCGATTGAAGTCCGCGCGCTCTCGTAAAGTTTAATCGTGTCCTTGCCGGAGCCGCCGATTAAAATTGAATCCCGGCTGTTATCGTAAATGGAATCATTGCCCGAGCCCGCGACTATCGACGCATGATCGCCGTGTTCATTTTTAATTTTGTCGTTGCCCGCGCCGCTTGAGATTGTGACGTAATGCCCGTCGTCTTCGTAGGTGCTGATGTTGTGAATGCTGTCGTTGCCGTCGCCGGTGCTGATTGACGATTGTTTTCCGTTGTAGCAATAGACGCTGTCCTTGCCGTCGCCGCCGAGGATTGTCGTATAGAAACTGCGATTGTAAATTGAATCGTCGCCTTCACCCGCGATTATCGAAGTGTTGTTGCCGAACGTGTTGCTGATAGTGTCGTTATCGTCGCCGCTGTCGATTGTCACATTGGAGCCGGAATTAGTGATGAAATCTTTGCCCGCGCCGCCGTAAATTTTTACGTCTTTGCCCACGTCGCTGAATACGACTTCACCGTTTCTATATCCGTTGCCGTAATTGCGTATAATATCGTTGCCGTCTCCGCCGACAAGCGTTGCGCAGTTGCCGAAATTGGTTATGGTGTCGGAGCCCGCGCCGCCGTTCATCGAAACCTTTTGAGCATCTGTGCCGATGTCATTAGGTTCGTTCCAAAGAATATCATTGCCTGCACCGCCTAGCAGAGTGATTTTATTGCCGCCTCTGTTGCCCAAATCATCATTGCCGCTGCCGCCGAGAATTTTTACATTGCTTGCATTTTCATTATGAACGGAGTCATTGCCCGCGCCGCTTGAAATGGAAACATTGCTGCCCGAATTGTTGATGGTGTCGTTACCGTCGCCGCTGTCGATTGTGACGTTCGCGCCGGAATTAGTGATGAAATCTTTGCCCGCGCCGCCGCTGATTGAAACTTTGTCTCCGACGCTTAAAATTGAATCGTTACCGTCGCCGCCGCGCAGTGTGCAACCGTCCGGGCGATCGCTTTGGTTTAATTGGCTCATAATCGAATCGTTACCTGCACCGCCGATTATCGAAACGTTGGCGGCTCCGTAGTTTTCAATGTAATCTGCGCCTGCGCCTGCGTTTATTTTCGCATTGACGGCAAAGTTTCTAATGTCGTCATTTCCTCTGAACGTCTGAACCAAAGCATCGGAAGTGTTTATTGTAAACAAATCGCCTGCCTGCCGAGCAAGATAGCGCAGGAACATGAATCCGCCGGCATAAGAATTGGTACCGGCTTCAGAGTTCAACATTTTCTTAAGGAGTGTCGAATTGCCCGCCATTTCCAACATGCCGTTAGCGTCAGTGTTGCCGACCGTGAGTTCGGGTATGCCTTCAGTGATAAATTTAGGCAGGCTGTTTCCCGTCAAGTAGTCGATATTCGCGAACATAACGGCGTGCGTGAATTCATGCGCCAACAAACGATCAAGATATGCTGATGATATATTCGACTTGCCGTTAGGATCGCCGATGTTGACTGATGAGCCGAAGAAACGCATGTCAACTTTCATGCTGAGCGAATCGGCTTTGTTGGAAGTGTAATGAGCACCGGTTTCGGCTCCGGCATGACCGCTTTCCGAGGTGTAGAAATTGAATTCAAGTTCTTTGACCGTTGCGGAAGATTTATCTGTGAAGCTGAAATTGTCGCCGTAGCTTTCCGCAATCAAGTCGAGCGCACCTTTTGCCCACCACGTGTAGAGACCTTGCCAGATAAATTTTTCGGAGGCATTCAAGTCGCTGAATTTTTTGCCGCCGCCGAGCTTGATAGTCAAACCGTTGACCGTGAACGAACTTTTCTTGAAATTTTTGAGCTTGCCGCTTTCGGGCACGATTGATTCATTAGTTTTAGTCGTTGAGCCGCCCGCGTCCGAGCCGGTTATTGCGCCGGTGTCGTCGTTGTCGAGGTCAATGCCGCAATAAGTCTTCAAAAAATCGTCGGCACTCTTGGCATTCTTGCAGTCGCTTATCATTGCGTTTCTCAGATCTTTAAAACTTTTGAACGTCGAGCAATTCCTTATCGCCTCGTCGAGAACTGCCGTTCCCGATAAAGTCGACGTGTCCAAAGACGCCATAAACTTTTTGATAACTTCTTGTTGTGTCATAAAAATCATCTCCTCAAAAATTTTTAACATCATGTTGCGTATTATAATAGTTATTTTTTTTTTTTGTCAATTCTGTTGCGAGCATTCTTGCAAAAAAAATTTTACTGCTGCTAATGACAAGCCGTTCAAATCGCTTTTAGTCCTTAGGCTTGTCCCTTCGCCGTTGATTTGATATACTTGCCGCAAAAAAATTTGGCAAGGAGTGATAATTTTGTTCGAGTTCTTGAAAAGATTTTTGGGCGACAACAACGACAAGGAGATCAAACGTCTGCAAAAGACCGTCGATAAAATCAACGCGCTGGAAAGTCAAATGCAAAACCTAACCGACGACAGATTGACATCGTCGACAGAAAAATTTCGCGAACGACTTCAACACGGCGAAACTCTCAACGACTTGTTGCCCGAAGCGTTTGCAGTTTG
>CAMNPA010000080.1 GCA_946547205.1 uncultured Selenomonadales bacterium
TGACTTATCAACTCGCTGACGGCTCCAAATTCTCTGCCAACCACAATCAACGTGAATGGTCTGCCAAATAAAATTTTCTTCACAAGACATCAAAGCTCTGCAGGTTTCAAACTTGCAGGGCTTTTTTTTTGTCGGTATAATCATCAAAATATTCGAGGTGAAGGCGATGATAATTTTGAACCGCGAACAATTCGACCGCACGAAAAATTTTTTGCCGGAGATGATTCTCACAGCTGAACTTGCCGAAAAGTTGGAGCGGCTGAAAAATTATCTGCGCGAATTGAAATCGGTAGCGGTGGCATTTTCGGGCGGCGTCGATTCAACTTTCCTGCTCAAAGTCGCGCACGACACATTAGCCGATAAGGCAATCGCTTTGACGGCGGCAAGTGTGTTCGTCCCGCGCAGTGAACTTGAGGCGGCGGAAAATTTTTGTCGGCAAGAAAAGATTCGGCAGATAATTTTCGCGGCAGACGTTTTGAGCGTCGAAGGTGTTGCCAAAAATCCCGTCGATCGTTGCTATCTGTGCAAGCGCGCGCTGTTTGAAAATTTCCTGCGGCTGGCTGAAGAGAAAATTTTAGTCGAAGGCTCCAACGTCGACGACACGAAAGACTATCGCCCGGGCATGAGAGCTTTGACCGAACTTGAAATCAAAAGTCCGCTCCGCGAAGCAGATTTGAGCAAATCGGAAATTCGAGAGCTGTCGCGGACGATGAACCTTTCCACTGCCGACAAGCCGTCGATGGCGTGTTTAGCGTCGCGAATTCCTTACGGCGAGACTTTGACGGAGCAAAAACTTTCGCAGGTTGAGGCGGCTGAAGAATTTTTGCGAAGTCTAAGCTTTGGACAATTGCGCGTTCGAGTTCACGGCAACCTTGCGCGGATTGAAGTTTTGCCCGAAGATTTTGCGCGGCTGATAAATTTTCGCGGACGACTCGTTGAAAAATTCAAGTCGCTCGGCTTTGATTATGTCACGCTGGATTTGCAAGGCTATCGCGTCGGCAGCATGAATCTCGGCTTGAAAGGAGCGCAATCATCTTGAGCGTGAATTTTGACGAACTTAAAGCGTGCGGTTTCAATCGGCAGCGGCAACCGAATTATTTTTCCTTGCGGCTCAAATTTATCGGCGGGCACATCACGGCGGAGCAGCTCGGCACGATTCAACGCGTCGCTGAAAAATTTGGCAAAGGCTACGTTCATTTGACGACGCGGCAGGGCATTGAAATTCCTTTCATTCATCTCGACGACGTGGACGCTGTCAAAAAAATTTTGTCGACGAACTTCAAGTTGGGCGCAAAAGTCCGAACGATCACCGCTTGCCAAGGAAATTCCGTCTGTCCGTCAGGTCTGATTGACACGCAGAAACTTGCCGTCGAATTCGATAAACGTTACGGCGAACGCGAACTGCCAAGAAAATTCAAATTTGGAATAACCGGCTGCCCCAATAATTGCCTCAAGGTTGAAAAAAATGATATTGGCGTCAAAGGCGGCGTCAAACCGATTTGGCATTCGGAACGTTGCAATTTTTGCGGCGCGTGTCAAGCTGTCTGTCCCGAAAAAATTATCACGGTCGACAAAGCTGCGAAAAAATTTTTGCTCGCCGAGAGTCGATGCGTTCACTGCGGCAAGTGCATAAAAAATTGTCCGACGAAGTCTTTGCGCGGACAAATTGGCTTTACCGTTTTGATTGGCGGCGAAAATTTTTTGCCGATTGTCTTCGACGAGCAGCAGCTTTATGAGATTGTTGACGCGGCGTTGAATTTTTTTGAGACGAACGCGAAATCGGGCGAACGATACGATAAGAACAGCTGCTCGCTCTGAAGCCCGGAACTAAACACAAAAATTCAAATTCTCGTCGGAAGCGGCGGGAATTTTTTTTTGCGTCGTCGAATTGATAAACGCATCAACTCAAAGGAAAGGTTGAAAGTCAAATGCAGGCGGATCAGAAACAAATCTTCAGCCAAGAAGCTCTGGACAAATTGCGCTCGCCCGAAAAATTGGATACCATGCTGCCGATAACGACGCCGATAACGTGGCTGGCATTGCTCGCCGTTTTAATGCTGTTAATCTCTGTCGTGCTGTGGTCAATTTTCGGCGCGTTCACGGTCAAAGCGGACGGCATGGGCTTAATCATTTCTCAAAATCGCGACGACGAGTTGACGGGACTGCTCTACATTCCGCTTGATAAAGGCAAACGCGTTGAACCGGGCATGTCGATTCAACTTGCGCCGAACAGCGTCGACGTGTCGCAGTCGGGCAGTTTACTCGGTGTCGTGCGCGAAGTGTCGCAATATCCGTTGACGTTGGAAGAAATGTGCCGGCACCTTGGCAACGAACAGCTCGCGCAATGGATTGTTCAAATGCAAAATTCGCCGGTGATGGAAGTGACCTTCGACCTGCTCAAAGATCCAAATTCGGCGTCGGGCTACCTGTGGACTTCAAAAGACGGTCAAGGGCAAGCGATAACGGCGGGCAGTTTTTGCACGGGCTCAATCATCATCGAACGCACTCCGCCGCTCGAAAAAATTTTTCACAGGTTCAGCCGGTGGTTACGGAGCAATTGAATGAACGTTTTGAACACGATAAAAAAATTTTTCGCAACTTCGCGAGTGAAAGTGCCGACGATTTTGCAGATGGAAGCGACTGAATGCGGCGCGGCGTCCTTGTCGATGATTCTTTCGCATTACGGCTTGTGGTTGCCACTTGAAAAACTTCGGCAAGAATGCGGCGTAAATCGTGACGGCTCAAAGGCAAGCTGTGTGATTCGTGCGGCGAGAAATCGCGGGTGCACGGCTAACGGTTATCGTTGGACTGCCGACAGACTGCGCGAAGTCAACGAGTTCCCGCTGATTATTCATTGGGAATTTAATCATTTCGTCGTTCTTGAAGGCATCGTCGACGACAAAGCTTATCTCAATGATCCGGCGATGGGCAGGCGTGTTGTCAAATGGGAAGACTTCCGCACGTCTTATACCGGCGTCGCGTTGCGCATTGTCCCGAACGAAAATTTCAAGCCCGAAGGTCGCCGCTACAACATTTTGAAAGCCGTCGCCGAAAAACTTGCTCAAGACAAATGGGCTCTGCTCTTCATTTTGCTCCTAAACCTCGGCTTGATAATTCCCGGTCTTGCGTCGCCAATCTTCAGCCAAATTTTTCTTGACGACATTTTGACGCGCAAACACTCCGATTGGATGTTCAATTTCTGCCTGGCAATGACGGTTTCGTTTATCGTTTGCGGCGTGATGAATTGGTTGCAAGCCGTGATTCTGACGCGTTGGCAGAAAAAATTGACGCTCGCAGATTCGTCGAGTTTCTTTTGGCATTTGTTGCGGCTCCCGATGAATTTTTTCAATCAACGATACGCGGCGGAAGTGGCAAGCCGAGTCAACTTCAACGAGTCAATCGCGGGCGTCTTATCCGGTCCGGCGGCAAATGCGGTTTTAAATTTGCTCGTCGCGATTTTTTATTTGCTGCTGCTCCTTCAATACAACGTGACGCTGACGATAATCGGCTTGTTCTTTTCAAGCATCAACACGATAATTTTTTTCGCGCTAAGACGACGCTTGACCGATCTCAACATGAAAATTCAGCAGGACGCGGGCAAAGCTTACGGCGTGACAATGAACGGCTTGTCAATGATTGAGACGATTAAGGCGAACGGCAACGAAAGCGATTTTTTCGCGAAATGGGCAGGTTATCGCGCAAAAGTTTTGTCGGCAAGTCAAGAGGCGGCAACGTGGCAAATGTCCGCGACGATTGTCCCGACGCTGCTCGGCGGCATCAACGGCGCACTGATTATGACGCTTGGCGGTTTTTCAATCATGGATGGCGCAATGACGGCGGGCATGTTTATGGCGTTCCAAAATCTTATGGGAAGTTTTCAGGCTCCCGTGAACGCTCTGCTCGGTTTAGGCTCAACGCTGCAATCAACCGAAATGCAAATGCAACGACTTGACGACGTGCGACGATATGAGATTGACGACTTGAATTGTCGCGACGAAGAAACTATCGGCAACGTTGAGCGATTGAGCGGCGAACTTGAATTGCGCGATATAAATTTCGGTTACTCGCCTCTGGAAAAGCCGTTGCTGAAAAATTTTTCCATGCACATCAAGCCCGGTCATTGGGTCGCAGTCGTCGGCGAGAGCGGTTCCGGCAAATCCACCGTCGCGAAAATCGTAACGGGCATTTACGAGGAATGGAGCGGCTCCGTTTTGTTTGACGGCAAAATTCGCAGAGAAATTCCGCGCGCCGCGATTGTCAATTCCGTTGCCGCCGTCGACCAGGATATTTTTCAAATCACCGGCACGATAACCGACAACTTGACGCTGTTCGATTCGTCGATTGAAAAATCTGAAGTGATTCGCGCTGCCAAAGACGCTTGCATTCACGACGACATTTTGAAACTCGACAAAGGCTACGATTCTGAAGTTTCGGAAGGCGGTTTGAATTTTTCGGGCGGTCAACGTCAACGGCTGGAAATTGCGCGGGCTTTGGCTATCAATCCGTCGTTGCTGATTCTCGACGAGGCGACATCTGCCCTTGATCCTTTGACAGAGCAAATTATTTTGGAGAACATTCGCCGACGCGGTTGCAGTTGTCTGATTGTCGCACACCGATTATCGACGATTCGCGACGCTGATGAAATTATCGTCCTTGAACGCGGCAACGTCGTCGAACGCGGCACACATCGCGAAATGATTCAACACGACGGAGCTTATCGCAGATTGATTGATGAAAGGAGCCGTGAAAGTGAATCGCTTGAATAAAATCATCACGTTGACGGCGGGCGAGCGATTTCGACTTGAAGACGGCGAACGGCTTGCGCTGATTGATTCGGGCAAAGTTGAAGTTTATGCAGTCACTTGCGCCGACGGCTCATTTCGCCAACAATTTTTGGTTGAGTTGACTGCGGGCGGTGCGGCTTTTCCGAGTTTGGACGAATTCGAGCAGACTGAAACGCTCCTTTACGCCGCAGAAGATTCGCAGATAAAAATTTTCGCGTTCAATCAAGTTTCGCCCGACGAATTAAAAATTTTCATGCGCAGTTGGTTCGCCGAGCTGATAAAGTTATCGTGGCTGGAACTTTTGGCTGATACCGGCGACGACACGTTGATAAAATGGCGCGATGAAAATTTTCTTGACGATGCCGAAAATTTGTTGGACGCCTTCAGCGAAAACGAAAGAATTTTTTCAATGCTGTTGGGCGTGCGATTTGCTTCCGAAGACAAAAAATTTTCTCGCCGCGTGGAAGTTCGTGCGCGAAATCAGAAACGGCTGGTTGACGACGCGATAGCAAATTTGTTCGGCGAAGAAACTTCAAACTACAGCGAAACGCTCAATCGCAATGAAAAGCTTGAGGCTGCAACCTTCATCGTTCGACGCGTCGCAAAATTTTTCGACATGCCGACCGACAACATAAAAATTTCGCGCGACATGACCAAAAAGCTCGACCAAATCAGAATTCTGCGGCGGCTCATGCAAAAGGGCAATATGCAAATGCGGCTGGTTACTCTCGTCGACGGCTGGCACAAAAAGGACAGCGGAATTTTTATCGGCTACTTCGGCGCGGAAAAATCTTTGGCGGTCTTCGTGCCGACTGCGCCCGGCAATTACAAGCTCATCACGCGAAAAAATCTTGACGGAATAAAAATTACAGACGACGTTGCGGCGCAAATTGATTCGAGCGCGTTTGAATGTTACGGCGGCTTTCCTGCACGTGAGCTGAAAATTTTCGACCTGCTGAAATTTATCTTCAAGCAATGTTGGCTCGTCGACTACAAAACAATCCTCGCCGTCGGATTGTTTTCGGGCTTGATTCCGCTTGTTATGCCGATTGTCACCGAAACGATTTTTCAAGACATCATCCCGATTCTCGACCGTCAAGGTTTGGTTGCGGTCACTCAAGTCATGTTGGTCACGAGCTTAACAATGGCGGCACTCGGAATTATGCGGACAATCGCGGTCATGAGAATCACGACGCGAATCGATATGGCGACGGAAGCGGCTCTTTGGAACAGGTTGCTGACTTTGCCGACAAAATTTTTCCGTCAGTACACGTCCGGCGAGCTTGCAAGTCGAATGAGCGGAATGAACGTCATCAAAGGGCTGGTCAGTCCGGAATTTATCGGCGGGCTCTTCGGATTCGTCTTTTCATTTTGGAGCGTCCTCTTGATGTGCTACTACAGCCTCAAGCTCACGGCGATTGCGATTGCGATTTGGTTTGTTTACGCCATAATCACGGCGTTTATTTATCGGCGCGTCATCGGATTCAATCGCAAATTGATTGCCGCGAACAATCAGGAAGCGGGAATGATTCAGCAGATTTTCGCGGG
>CAMNPA010000081.1 GCA_946547205.1 uncultured Selenomonadales bacterium
GAGGAGCTTTTAGGTTTTAGCTTTTAGGTTTTAGCTTTTAGCTTTTAGCTTTTAGCTTTTAGGTTTTAGGTTTTTGCTAACAGCTAACGACTAACGACTAACTACTAACGACTAACGACTAACGACTAACAGCTAACGACTAGCGACTAACAGCTAAAAGCTAACAGCTAACGACTAACAGCTAAAAGCTCCAAGCTACAAACGAGGTGTTAAATTTTTGGAAACAGGACTAATCGCGCCCGTGCTGATAATTCTTTTGGCGGCAGTGAGCGGCTACTTTTCGCTGATTGAAACCGCACTGATTGAATGTCATCGCGGGCGAATGGAAAAAATTTCGGAAGACGGCGACACGAACGCTGCGGCAGTTTTGAAAATGTTGGACGCACCCGCACCGTTGTCCGTCGCGCAAATCGGCATCACTTGCACGGGAATTTTGGCGGGAGTCTGCGCAATGTTGACAATCCCGACAATCGCCGCGCAGATGAATTTTTTGGAACATGCAGAAATAATTTCGGCGGTCGTCGCACTCGGCGGCACGACGTTTATTTTTTTGCTGTTCGGAGAATTTTTGCCTAAGCAAGCCGCGAAACGTGAGCCGGAAAATTTTTTGCTCAACCATTACAAAACGTTCCGAATTATCGTTACGCTGATGAATCCTTTCGTGAGTTTGCTGACGACAATCGCCGGCGGAGTCGGTTTTATTTTCGGCATGAACTCTTCAAAAAATGACGCCGTCACCGAAGATGAAGTTTTGGATTTGATTGAGCAGGGCACCGAAGACGGCACGATTGAGAAATCTGAACAGGAAATGGTCGACAGAATTTTTGACATCGGCGACGAGACCGCGTACTCTCTGATGACGCCGCGAGTTAGATTGATTTGGCTTGACCTTGACGACGATTTGGAAAAAAATTTGCAGATTGTGCAAGACAGCCCTTATACGATTTTTCCGGTCGGAGTCGGCAGTTTGGACGATTGTCGCGGCTTGATTTACGCCAAAGATTTGCTCGACGCCGTGCTGAAAAATGGTCGCGATATTGATTTGTCCGCGCTGGTCAGAAAGGCAAGTTACGTTCCGCGCACGATGGAAGCATTTCGCATTGTCGAAAAGTTTCGTTCAAGCGGAATCACCGAGGCGATGGTTAATGACGAATACGGCGGAGTTATCGGTTTCATCACGCTTGATGACATTGTCAGCGAAATTGTCGACACTGCCGGCGATGAGGAAGTTGATCAGCAATTCACGCGCAACAAGGATAATTCCTGGACGGTCGACGGGCTCTGCGACATTGACGAATTCAAGGAGCGTTTCGACATTGAGACGTTGCCCGATGAAGAGCACGATCACTTTCAGACGATGGGCGGCTTTTTGACTTCGCGATTCGGCTACATTCCCAAGGTCGGCGAGGTCTGCGAATGGAACGGTTTTCAATTCAAAGTCAAAGCTATGGACGGCGTGCGCATTGAAAAAATTTTAATCACTAAGTCAGATTGACAAGCGCGGCGCGGGCAGTGTAGACTTGCACGCAGCAGTTCACGAAAAAATTTTGGAGAATAGGTCTGATAATGTTCAACTATCCGCTCGATGTAATCATGGTGCCGATTCAAGCCGTGCTGTTTATTTTCACGTTCTATTTGTGTTTAATCGGCTTCTTCGGCATGTGGCGACGTTCAGAGAAAAAAATCACGACTCCGCAAAAAAAATTCGCCGTGATAGTTGCGGCTCACAATGAAAGTGCGGTCGTCGGTCAGCTCATTGAAAACTTGAAGTCGCTCGAATATCCCGACGCGCTCTATGATATTTTTGTCATTGCCGACAACTGCACCGATAACACCGCCGAAATTGCCGCTCAAGCCGGAGCGATTGTCTGCCGCCGAATTGACGAAACTAAAAAGTCAAAAGGCTTCGCGCTCGAATGGATGTTTGAACGTCTGTTTGAAATGGAGACTCGCGGGCAAATTTATGACGCCGTGGCGATTTTCGACGCCGATAATCTCGTGCACCCGAAATTTTTGGCGGAAATGAACAATCGACTTTGCAAGGGCGACAAAATCATTCAAGGTTTCCTCGACGCGAAAAATCCTTACGACACGTGGGTCAGCGGCACGTTCGCGATAGCTTTTTGGGTCATCGATTACGTTTCACATCTCGCCAAGACAAATATCGGACTGTCGGCAGTGCTCGGCGGAACGGGCATGTGCATTACGATTGACGTTTTGAAGAAATACGGTTGGCGCGCGACGTGTTTGACGGAAGATATGGAATTCACGATGAAATCACTCGCCGAAGGTTTGAAGACGACTTGGGCGCACGATGCCATTGTTTACGACGAAAAGCCGTTGACGTTCGCTCAATCGTGGACGCAGAGAAAACGTTGGGCGCAAGGACAATTCGACGTTGCACACCGTTTTATCCCGAAAATGTTGCGCGAAGGTCTCCGCCGCAAAGATATTCGTATGCTCGACGGTTGCCTGTATCTGCTCCAGCCGCATTTCCTGATGTTGTCGTCGTTCTTCTTCCTGATGAGCTACATTCAACTTTTCGTCGGCACGCTCTACACGAATATTTACGCCGTGTTGCCGTCGCAAATTCTGATGGTGATAATGGTCGCGCAATACGTCTTGCCGATGATTATTCTCGTGAAAGTCCGCGCTAAATTAAAATCGTGGTGGTATCTGCTTTTTTATCCGTTGTTCATTTATTCATGGATACCGATAATTTTCTTGGGCTTCCTGCACCGCAACGAACACGAATGGGCGCACACTCAACACACGCGCTCGATGAGCTACGACGACTTTGTAAAGAAACGCACGTACTAAAAAAAGCTCCGATGATGTTCGGAGCCTTTTTGTTTGCTGAAAATGAAATGTTCGTTCAATCGTCAACTTCGGCGGCTTCGGCAGCGTCTTCGGGTTCCGCCAAACCGAAAATGACTTTTATCAACGAGTTGCCGTATTTGCTAATCATCATCAAGCTGATTATGACCGCGAAATCGATTTGCTCGTAAGTTGGCGGCGCGAATTCATCTCTGCCGCAGAAAATTGGCACGCGGTAAGAAATTTCACCGTCGCGATAGTCAAAGTCGAAGTTGCCGATCATCAAGCCGTAATTCGCACGATGAAGAAACTCGCCGACTTTGGCGCGGTCGTCTTCTTCGGCACTTATCGGCAGCATGGATTTGATAATGAGCTTGTCTTTATACGCGTGAAAAAAAACTGTGACGTGCCCGAATTTTGATTCGACGCCGAAAATCGCTGAAGCAACATTTCGTTCGTCAAATGATTCATGTTTTATCTCGTCGCGTTCAAAAAAATTTTCGACTGCCGCACGCACTTGAGCAAGTGTGTCGCGTTTCTCTTCAACAGAATTTTCCATGAAAATCGCCCCCTTCGTGATGGTAGGATTCTATAACATTGACAGAAAATTTTCAAGCGCGAAGTGTTTTTGGCAACGTGATTTATCGGCGAGTGCACGTAAAATTTACGCGAGGTGATTCAAATGATGATTGAACATGTGGCGATGTATGTTGACGATTTGGAACGGGCGCGGGAATTTTTTATCAAATATTTCGGCGCGAAGTCGAACGACGGCTATCACAATCCCGTTAAAAAATTTCGCTCGTACTTTTTGACTTTTGACGACGGCTCACGTCTGGAGCTGATGAACAAAGTTGAAATGGACGATGCGCCCAAAACTCTCAATCGCACGGGATTTATTCACATTGCCTTCAGCGTCGGCGGCAAAGAAAAAGTCGACGAGTTGACCGCACGTCTCAAAGCTGACGGTTTTAAAATTATCGGCGAACCGCGCACGACCGGCGACGGCTATTACGAGAGCTGCATTGTTGACGTTGAGGGCAACCAAATTGAATTGACCGCGTGAAATATTTACGTCATTAGGTTGTTTTGTTCTACTTTCTTTCTGCGGAGAAAGAAAGTAGCAAAGAAAGCCGCCGCTGCGCGCGGAGCGATGTCACTCCCAAGCACATTTAAGCGTTCAATTCTGGTCAACCGGTCAGCGCGTTTGACGTTTGGTCGTTACGTCCGTCCATGGGCGGCTTTAATTTTAATTTTATGCAAGAAAAAATCCCGCCGATCGTGACGGGATTTTTTTGTTGCAATTATTTACGTCGTTAAGTCGGAGGCTTGACGGAAAAATTTTCGGCAAGTTCATCGCTTATCGTGAAGTCGCCGAGTTCCTTAACGAATCGGGACGCGCTCCCGTGAAAATCACTGCCGCCGGCTATCAGCAAACTGTATCTCTTCGCCATGAAAAAATAGTGCTGAACGTCTTCGGGCTTATGGCAGGGATAATAGACTTCCAGCCCGTCCAATTTCGGACAGAGACTTTCGACAAGTTCATCGTCGCCGACGAGTTTGGGGTGCGCCAACACGGCTAATCCGCCCGCCTGGTGAATGACCTCAATGACCTCGTCGACTTCGGGCAGATAGCGCGGCACATAAGCCGGACAACCTTTGCCGAGCATTTTGTCGAATGCCTCGCGAACACTTTTGAACGCGCCGATTTTTACAAGCGTGCGGGCGATGTGACTGCGTCCGATTGAACGACTGGTGCCCGCAGTTTTCAAAACGTCTGCCTCGCGGATATTGTACTTCTTGATCTGAAGGATTTTGATAATTTCGCTGAATCTTTCCCAGCGTGCCTCAATGATTTTGTCGATCATTTCCAAGAGAGCTTCGTTGTAGATGTCAATTTTATAACCGACAATATGAATATCCCGTGTTGGATGGTTGGCACTAAGCTCGACCCCGGGAATTATGTTCACGCCCCTTCCCGGGTAAAGCCCGTTTTCGTAAAGGGAACGGACACCGTCAACAGTGTCATGATCGGTAATGCCCAGATAGTGGAGACCGATTTTTTTCGCCGCCGTCACGAGATCTTCGGGCGAATAGGATCCGTCCGAAAAAATCGTATGGGTGTGCAAATCGCCGGCCATTAAATCTCCTCCGTTCGCCTTTACGATAAAAATTTTGTTTCTTATTGGCGAGAGTGGTTGCCAAAGGAATTAACGCGGTTCGACAATGAGTTTAATGGCAGTGCGTTCGCTCCCGTCAATTTCAATGTCCGTAAAAGCAGGAATGCAGATGAGGTCTACGCCGTGCGGTGCCACGAAGCCGCGTGCAATGGCAACCGCTTTAACCGCTTGGTTCAGCGCTCCGGCACCTATCGCCTGCATCTCGGCACTTCCGGTTTCGCGAATGACTCCCGCGAGTGCGCCGGCGACGGAATTAGGGTTAGATTTGGCTGATACCTTTAAAATTTCCATAATTGGTCCTCCTCCCTGGTTGCATTTTGGTATTGTAGTGGTTTTCTACCTGCTGCGGCTCCTTCTGCGTCTAAATTATTTTCCTTGTTAATTCGGCGTGCGTAAATTAAATCCTTCACTTGCCGCAACGATTTTGCATATATTTTATTGCAACAGGTAATAGCTTTTGTTTATAGCGTCACAAAAAAAATTCCCGCCGCGTTGACGGGAATAGACCTTGCGAAAATTTTATTTCTTGACAAGTTTTGTTCCGCTGATTTGATAATTGGAGCCGTTGACATTGAAACTTGACGCCGTGAAATCTTTGAGCGTTATCGCTTTGGACGTGGTGCCGACCTTGAAATAAACTTCGTCTTTCGATTTGCTGTAGGACGTTGAAAAAGTTCCCGTGATTTTTAGCATGTCGTCGTTCTCGAAACCGTAGATAACATCTTTGCCGTCGCCTTTAGCATAAATAAACGTATCGGCTCCTGCATTGCCCCAAAGCGAATCGTTGCCACTGCCGCCTTTGAGTGAATCGTTTCCACTGCCGCCGAAAATTTTATCGTTGCCGTCTCCGCCGCTCAAGGTGTCTGCTCCTGCTCCGCCGCCAAGCGAATCATTTCCACTGCCGCCGCCAAGCGAATCATTTCCACTGCCGCCGAAAATTTTATCGTTGCCGTCTCCGCCGCTTAACGTGTCTGCTCCTGCTCCGCCGCTTAGTGAATCGTTGCCGTCTCCGCCGCTCAAGGTGTCCTTTCCGTTTCCGCCGCTGAGTGAATCGTTTCCACTGCCGCCGAAAATTTTATCGTTGCCGTCTCCGCCGCTCAAGGTGTCCTTGCCGTTTCCGCCGCTGAGTGAATCGTTTCCACTGCCGCCGAAAATTTTATCGTTGCCGTCGCCGCCGCTCAAGGTGTCCTTGCCGCTTCCGCCGCTTAGTGAATCGTTTCCACTGCCGCCGAAAATTTTATCGTTGCCGTCGCCGCCGCTCAAGGTGTCGTTGTTGTTTCCGCCGCTTAGTGAATCGTTTCCACTG
>CAMNPA010000082.1 GCA_946547205.1 uncultured Selenomonadales bacterium
GAACGCCGAAATTTTACAATCGCCCGATTCTCTGATATAATCGCCGCCTACAACGATTGAAAGGAGACCGATTATGGATAAAAAAGAAGCGTTGGCAGCGGCAATGAAGCAAATCGAAAAAGACTTCGGCAAAGGCTCAATCATGCGGCTCGGCGACGACACGACTCGCATGGACATTAAAGCAGTGCCGACGGGAATTTTGCCGCTCGACGTTGCGTTAGGTATTGGCGGACTTCCTCGCGGACGAATCACCGAAATTTACGGCCCGGAAGCCGGCGGTAAAACGACAGTCGCTCTGCACATTATCGCATCGATTCAACAGCAAGGCGGCACTGCGGCTTTCGTTGATGCTGAACACGCACTCGATCCAATGTACGCAAAACGGCTCGGCGTCGACGTGGACAATTTACTGCTCGCGCAACCCGATACCGGCGAACAAGGTCTTGACATTGCGGAGGCTCTGATTCGTTCGGCGGCGATTGATGTTGTCGTTATCGATTCAGTTGCCGCGCTCGTCCCGAAGTCCGAAATTGAAGGCGAAATGGGCGATGCAAACGTCGGACTTCATGCGCGAATGATGAGCAAGGCAATGCGAAAACTCACCGCGCTTATCGGCAAGACAGAGACCGTCGTAATTTTCATCAACCAGATTCGCGAAAAGGTCGGCATAATGTTCGGCAACCCGGAAACTACAACGGGCGGTCGTGCGCTGAAATTTTATTCGTCGGTGCGTCTTGAAGTGCGTAAAGGCGAACCGCTTAAGCAAGGCTCTGAAATTATCGGCAACCGCGTCAAAATCAAAGTCGCCAAAAATAAAGTAGCTCCGCCGTTCCGCACGGCAGAGTTTGATTTGATTTATGGCGAAGGTTATTCGCGGCTCGGCAGCATCGTCGATATGGGCGTTGCATTTGAAATCGTCGACAAAGCCGGCGCATTTTTTTCTTACAAAGGCACCAGACTTGGTCAAGGGCGCGAGAACGCCAAAAAATTTCTGCGCGAACATCCCGACATTTCGGCGGAGATTGAAAATAAAATTCGTGACGCCGTGTTGAAATCGCTCAAGCCGTTGCCGATGACGGAATCGGAAGACGTTGACGAGCCGGAAAACTTTGACGAATGAATTTTTTCGACCGCAAATAAAAATGCTCCAATCCGTGACGCGGAAAGGAGCAAATTTTTTTGTCGAGTGTCACGCGTGAATCATATCGTTCATCATTGAGATAATCTCTTCACGCTTGGCTTTGACGGGCGTATTGACTTCGTTGACGGCGCGATCGAAATTGCACAGCGCATTGAACGGACAATATTGGCAAGCGTCGTCGTCCTTGCCGAATTTCGCGGGCTTAACTTCAATGCAACCGTTCAAAATTTTTTCGGCAGTCGTCAACAAAATTTTTTCCGCGTAAGCAACAATCGTCTGCAAGTCGTCGCGGCTCACGAGATTTTTCTTGTTAAGGTCAACGAAATTCTCGGTGCTGTCGACGGCTTTTTTTATGTTGTCGTCAATGCGAATCAGTCCCGGCATTTTGAGTTCATCATTTGCTTTCGTCGACGCCTCTGCCTCGTTGCGACCGTTAACGTTAGACATTCTAAGCAGACAATAGAGCATCGCTCCGGCATCACGTTCGCCGACAAGATTTTTCGCCGCGCCGAGGTAAATCGCCAGTTGCAAGCTCAAGCCGCCGAAAATTTTTTGCAAGCTGATTGACGCCTTGCCGGTCTTGTAATCGATAATCAGAAAATATTTCCCGTCGCCGCTCAAGTCGATTCGGTCAATGCGCCCGCTCAACTGCAATTCGCAAGTCTCAATGCTCAACGCGGAATGAAAGTCCGTCTCGAAAATTTGCGGATGAAAATCGCTGACCTTGTCCAACTCAATCAAGCGGCTCAAAGATTCGACGGCGACTTTTTTAATGCGTTCGCGGCGATGTTCAAGCGTCTTGGTGCTAAGCAGAATTCTGTTGTGGACGTTCGGCGTGATTGTCTCCAAAATTTTTTCGACGCGGCTTTGAAGTTCGACGCCGGTGACCGACGACCATTGACGATTCTCGCGCTTCAAATCGCGTCCGAAACGATTCATCACGGCATGCAAAATGTCTCCGATGTCCGGCGATTGAACTTTGTATTCGGCGCGCTCCTGCAGATTGAGACCGTACTTGGCAAAAAAATTGAACGGGCAAGCGTTGAAGTCTTCAAACCTTGTGACCGATGCGCTTATCTTCCGTGACGGCGCGTAAAGTTTCTGTGCAGTCTCTTCCGACAATGTGCGCTCGCCCGCCGCGAAAATTTCACTGCCGAGGTTTTGCAACACGTCAAGCTCAACTTTTTCCGTCGTCAACGGTAAAATTGTCCGCAACTTTGTCAGCAGCGGCGACGGAGAAATTTTTCTGCCTTCAGCGTCGGCTATCGGGTGCGACAAAATCAAAAGTTCACGAGCCTCGGTCAAGCCGCGATAAATCAAAAATTTTTCCGCCAAAGCTTGTTCGCGTCCGCCGCGTGAAATTTCTACGCCCGATTCGTTGAGCCGCAGTCTGTCCGCGTCGTTGAGCAAATTTTTTTCGAGAACTTTGCGCGGGAAATTTTCATCGCTGAATCCCAAAACGAATATCACTCGCGAATTCTGCAACGAGTTCTGATCGAATTGCGCAACGGTCACTTCGTCCAGTCCCGGCGGTATCAACGACATTTCCAGCGCGTCGAGACCTTCGCCGATTATCGATTCAAATTCCGTCCGCGTGATTGAATCTTCGCCCAATGCGTCAACGACTTGTTCGAGCAAATTTATCACGTCGTCCCAAATTTTCAGATGTTCGCGCGAAAGTGCCAAGTTGCCGCGAATTTCTTCAGCCTGCGACCAAGCCGCAAGTCTTTCGTGAACGTTCAACTCTTCCAGCAAATTGAAAAGTGCCGTCGTCAATTCCGTGACGTTTTTGTCGGACGCTTTGACGTTTTCGGCGAAGTGAATCAGCGGCGCGGAGACTGCCTGCCGAATTTCGTTGACTCTGTCGATTAGTTCAAGCTCTGTCGAATCTGCGGGACGGTTTGGCGAATCCAACGACTTCACGCGTCGCAAATCCCATGAACGTTGCCACGTCGTCAAACCTTTCAAGCCGAATTCGATAACGTAATTTTCCAAAAGGTCGATGTCCTCTGCCGCCACGTCGAAAAATCCTGTCCGCAAGCAACGGAAGATTGATTCACGCCGCCAGCCGCGCAGGACTTCCAACGCCGAACGAATTAATTCAGCAAGCGGATGATGTGTCGCGGGTCGTTTCATGTCGACGAAAAACGGTATCGCATGAACTTCAAACAGCGGTTGAATCAGCGCGAAGTAAGTTTCGTCGCGGGCAAGAACTCCGATTTCACGAAGACGATAACCGCCTTTGACTAGCCGCAAAATTTCTCGCGCGACTGCCTCGACTTCTGCACGACGATTGACAGCTTCAATGACTTTCAAGCCCGTTGCGTCGTCAAAATTTTTCGGTGCGCGGTTGAAGAGTCTTTGCTCCAAAATTTTCAGCGGTGCGGCTTTGAATCTGCGCGGACTGTCAAGACGAGTGATTTTGAATTCGACGCCGACATCTTCCGCCAAATTTTTCAGCGTCTTGAACGTTTCAAATGCGCGATTGAATAATCCAACGTCTTGAAGATTTTCGCGGCTGTTAAGGTTTGTGTCCATCGTCAGCGTGATGTGAACGTTGCGAGCGCACGTGAACATTTTGCGCAAAAAATTTCGTTGCTGCGGGTCGAAGAAGATAAAGCCGTCAACAAAAATTTCCGTACTCGCGATTGTCGGAGATTGATCCAAAATTTCCGTCGCGTGTTCAAGAAGATTTTCGTCGTCGGTGAGTTTGTCAATCATCGCGGCGCGAAAGTCTTCCGTCAACGCAGACAAGTCGCGGAGTTTGTCGCGGAGCTCGTCGTCGGAAACTTTATCGGCAGCCTCGTTGAGTTTGTCGGCGTCGATTGAATAGGTGCGCAACTCTTTCAGCTCGTCGGACAAAATTCCTGCGAAACCGTGTTGTTTGGCGGCACGAACAAAAAATTTCAACTCATTGGCTTTATCTCGACGCAAAAGAATTTTTCTCAACAGCAAACGTCGACCGATCTCCGAAATGCGCGGAAGAAGTCCGCCGCCGACTTCGTCAAGGATCTGTCTTGCGAAACGGTTAAAGCTGTTCATTCGCGTATTGACTGCGCCGCCGGTCATTGCCGCAAGCTCCAGTTCCGCGCGATAAGTTTGATATGCGGGCAACAGAAAAATTATTTCGGTCTTGAGCGGTTCGCGTTCAAGAATTTTTTTTGCACGTCGCAGGCACTCGAAGGTTTTGCCGACACCTGCACGCCCGATAATTAAATCAACCATAAAAATTCCTCACGACGACTTTCAAGCGTTGTACTTGAGTTTCAATGCGGCGGCGACAAATTCGCGGAAGAGCGGATGCGGATGATTCGGGCGCGACTTCAATTCGGGATGAAATTGACAGCCCACAAACCACGGGTGCAAATCTTTTTCCAGCTCGATAATCTCAACCAAACTGTCGTCGGGCAAAACTCCTGCGATAATCATTCCGTGCGACTTAAAAATTTCGCGATACTTGTTGTTGAACTCGAAACGGTGGCGATGTCGTTCGCTGATATTTTCTTCGCCGTAAGCTTGAGCCGTGTGCGTGTCCGATAAAACTTTGCAAGGATACGCGCCTAAACGCATTGTCCCGCCTTTTTGAGTGACGGCAAGTTGAGAATCCATCAGCGCGATAACGGGATGTTCGGTGTCGGGATTGAACTCGGTAGAATTCGCGTCGACAAAACCGCAGACGTTTCGGGCAAACTCAATCGCGGCGCACTGCATACCTAAGCACAAACCGAAGAACGGAATTTTATTCACGCGAGCAAAATTTATCGCCTTAATCTTTCCTTCAACGCCTCTGTCGCCGAATCCGCCGGGCACCAAAATTCCGCGACAACCGTTAAAAATTTCGTCAAGGTCGGTGTCGGGACGCTCAATCTTCTCGGCGTTGACGTAGTTTATTTTGACTTTTGCGGAATGTTCAATGCCCGCGTGATGAAGAGCTTCGACGACGGAAATGTACGCGTCGGGAAGTTCAACGTATTTGCCAACGAGCGCGATTTTAACGGAACGTTCGGGATTTTTTATCTTGTGCACCATGCGTCGCCAATCGTCGAGCTTCGGCGGTGATTGCGGCAGATTTAATTTGTTCAGAACAATTTTATCGAGCCCTTCGCTTTCCATGATGAGCGGCACTTCATAAATCGTCGACGCTGTCCGGTTTTCGATTACGGCATTTTCGTCCACGTCGCAGAAAAGAGCTATCTTGCGCTTCAGTTCGCGAGTGATTGGATAATCCGTTCTGCAAACCAAAATATCCGGCTGAATTCCGATTGCGCGAAGTTCCTTGACGCTGTGTTGAGTCGGTTTAGTTTTGAGTTCGCCCGCCGCTCCGATGTACGGCAAAAGTGTCACGTGGATATAGAGCGCGTCGTTTTTGCCGACTTCTTTTTTCACTTGACGAATCGCCTCAAGAAACGGAAGGCTTTCAATGTCGCCGACAGTGCCGCCGACTTCCGTGATGACAACGTCCGCCTTATCAGTTTCAGCAACGGCATAGACGCGAGCTTTAATCTCATTGGTGACGTGCGGAATGACTTGCACCGTCGAGCCCAGATAATCGCCTTTGCGCTCTTTGGACAGAACAGACCAATAGACTTTGCCCGTCGTCGTGTTTGAATGTTTGCTTAGGTTGATGTCGATGAATCGTTCGTAGTGTCCCAAATCCAAATCGGTCTCCGCGCCGTCGTCGGTCACGAAAACTTCGCCGTGCTGATACGGGCTCATTGTGCCGGGATCAATGTTGATGTAAGGGTCAAACTTTTGAATCGTAACTTTCAAGCCGCGGCTTTTGAGAAGTCTGCCGAGCGATGCCGCAGTAATTCCTTTGCCGAGCGACGAAACTACTCCGCCGGTCACAAAAATATATTTAGCCATATCTGTCCTCCGATAAATTTTTCTGCTTGATTCTGCCCGTTGAAGTTTTTTTCCTGCCGAGATTTTTCGCGGCGAATTGTCAAAAAGAAAGATAATTGTTATAATGCACGAAACAAGTTGAAAGATTTTTCGTTTTAAGGAAAGGAGACGATTGTTATGGCAGTGCGTGAGAATTACGACGACAACAAACTTATCAACGGCACAAGCTCGGCTGATTCAATCTTCAACACCGGCTCAAAAGT
>CAMNPA010000083.1 GCA_946547205.1 uncultured Selenomonadales bacterium
TGACGGGCGGCGCAGGATTTTTGGGCTCGCACCTTTGCGACAGACTTATCAACGACGGGCACGAAGTCATTTGCCTGGACAATTTCTTCACGGGCAAGAAAAAAAATATCGCGCACCTTTTGAGCAACCCGAACTTTGAAATCATGCGCCACGATGTGATTCAGCCGATTTATGCCGAAGTCGATTGGATTTTCAATTTGGCGTGCCCGGCAAGTCCCGTGCACTATCAGCGCGATCCCGTCCGCACGATTAAAACAAACGTCATGGGCGCGTTGAATTCTCTCGGTTGTGCCAAACAGAATCAAGCCAGAGTTTTGCAGGCTTCAACGTCCGAAGTTTACGGCGACCCGAAAGTTCATCCGCAGCCCGAAAGTTATCGCGGCGCAGTCAATCCGATTGGCATTCGCGCCTGCTACGACGAGGGCAAACGCACCGCCGAAACTCTGTTCTTCGACTATCACAGGCAACACGGGCTTGATATTCGCGTCGTGAGAATTTTTAACACCTACGGCCCGCGAATGACTGCCAACGACGGGCGCGTCGTGTCGAATTTTATCATACAAGCTCTGCGCGGCGAAGACATCACGGTTTACGGCGACGGCTCACAGACGCGAAGTTTCTGCTACGTTGACGATTTGATTGACGGCATTGTTAAAATGATGAACGTCGAAAATTTCATCGGCCCGGTTAATTTGGGCAATCCCGGCGAATTCACGATGCTTGAGCTTGCAGAATTGGTTTTGAAGTTGACGGGCAGCAACTCGAAAATTGTTTATCGTCCGCTGCCTTCCGACGACCCGACGCAACGTTGTCCCGTGATTGATTTGGCGCGCGAAAAGCTCAACTGGCAACCGACGGTTAAATTGGAAGACGGACTCAAATTGACCATAAAATATTTCAAGGAGAACTATTGAGTTGAAAGTTTACGACTGCTTTACGTTCTACAACGAGTTTGAAATTTTGGAACTGCGCTTGAAGGCTCTGTGGGACGTCGTCGATTATTTTGTCATTGTCGAGGCGAATAAAACTCAAGCAGGAGAAGCGAAGATTTTTAACTTTTGGACGCGGCAAGACGACTTCAAAGAATTTTTGCCGAAGATACGTTTTATCCCTGCCGATTTGTCGAACGTTCCATTCAAAGGCACGGGCGATTGGTCGATTGAAAACGCTCAACGCAACGCGATAATGCACGGACTTATCGACGCCGAGCCCGACGATTTAATCATGATAAGCGACGCCGACGAGATACCTGCGCCCGACGTTTTTCAACGCCTTCACGAAAACAAACTTACCGTCGTAGGGTTTTGCGTTACGCCACCTCTGGTGAAAAAAGAGCAATTCGGATTTCCGGCACAGCTGATTATACCTGCGATTGATTTCTTGGAAAACAGTGCCTTTGCATTGCAACAAATACATCATTACTACTATTTTGATTGGGTGAGCAAAGATCCTTGGTTTGGCACGATACTTGTTAAGCGGAAAAATTTATCGACACCGCAAGCTCTGCGCAAGTTACGGCACGTTTTGCCTCGTTGCATGGACGGCGGCAGACATTTTGCCTACATGGGCGGCATTGAGCGCGTTGTAAAAAAATATGCTTCCACTGTAGAAGGCAAAATGGAATTGGTAAAATCCGGCGGAAAACTTGCGGATAAAAAATATGTCGAAGAACTTATCTTGGAAAGCGGCAAAGGTCATAAGGTCGATCATTTACCCGATGCGAAAATCACTCCTGTTGACGTTCGACAAATCAACTTGCCGCACATCGACGAGTTCTTGAAAAAATATCCGCACTTCCTGCGCGAGCCGGAAAAATATTTTGAGGAGCAACCTGATGGAACAAATGACGTATAAGGATTCGGGCGTGGACATCGACGCGGGCAACGAGTCCGTCCGATTGATAAAAAATTTTGTCCGCTCAACTTATCGCGCTGAAGTTTTGGGCGACATCGGCGGCTTCGGCGGACTGTTCGCGCTGAAAAATTATGACGAGCCGATTTTGGTAAGCGGCACTGACGGAGTCGGCACAAAGTTAAAAATCGCCTTCAAGCTCAATAAACACGACACAATCGGGCAAGACGCCGTTGCCATGTGCGTTAATGATATTCTCGTTCAAGGTGCCGAGCCGTTATTTTTTCTCGACTATCTCGCTGTCGGCAAACTCAAGCCCGTGCAGGTCGCCGAAATTGTTCGCGGCGTTGCAAATGCTTGCAAAGAATCGGGTTGCGCATTAATCGGCGGAGAGACTGCCGAAATGAGCGGCTTTTATCCCGCGGGCGAATATGACATTGCGGGCTTTGCGGTCGGCGTCGTCGAACGTAAAAATTTGATAACTCCCGCGCGCGTCAAAGTCGGCGATATTTTAATCGGTCTGCCTTCAAGCGGTCTGCATTCAAACGGCTTCAGCCTCGTTCGGAAAATTGTTTTCGAGCGCATGAAGTTCACGGGCGATGAAAAATTTTCTGACGACAAAACTTTGGGCGAAGAGCTTTTGACACCGACGAGACTTTATCCCGCGACGTGTCTGCCGCTGATAAAAAAATTCGGCGAAAAAATTCACGGGCTTGTTCACGTGACCGGCGGCGGCTTTTACGACAACATTCCTCGCGCATTGCCCGAAGGTCTCGGCGCAACGATTGATTCTGATTCGTGGGCTGTGCCGAAAATTTTTGAGCTGTTACAAGCTTGGGGAAATGTTCCGCGCCGCGAAATGTTCAGAACGTTTAACTGCGGAATCGGCATGATTCTGATTGTCGACGCGGACGCTTTGCCCGACATTGACGCGCACCTTAACGAGAATTTCGAGCCGTTCTACAAAATCGGTTGTGTCGTCGAAGGCACAGGCGTTGAAATCAGTTAGGAGTTTGGAGTTTGATTCGTGGACGGTGCCGAAAATTTTTGAGCTGCTAAAAGCTTGGAGAAATGTTCCGCGCCGCGAAATGTTCAGAACGTTTAACTGCGGAATCGGCATGATTCTGATTGTCGACGCGGACGCTTTGCCCGACATTGACGCGCACCTTAACGAGAATTTCGAGCCGTTCTACAAAATCGGTCGCGTTGTCGAAGGCACAGGCGTTGAAATTTCTGGAGGTCTGTAAATGAAATCAATTTGTGTAATTCCCGCGCGATATTCGTCGACGCGTCTGCCCGGTAAACCGCTCAAAGATATTTGCGGCGTGCCGATGATTTGTCGCGTGTGGCAACGTGCAAGCCGTGCAAAATCTGTCGCTGATGTTATCGTTGCAACTGACGACGAGAGAATTCTTCAAGCCGTCGAAAAAAATTCGGGACGTGCAATGATGACGCGTGCCGACCATAAAACCGGAACTGATCGTCTCGCTGAAGTTGCCGAAAAATTTCCCGAGGCTGATGTTATCGTCAACGTGCAAGGTGATGAGCCGTTGATTAAGCCGAGCTTGATTGATGAGCTTGTCGCCGAATTTTCACGTGATGACGAACTTCAGATGGCGACCGTCGCGACTGAACTCACCGACGACGACGAGATGAACAATCCAAACAATGTCAAAGTCGTCCTTGACCGCTACAACGACGCGCTGTATTTCTCTCGTTCGCTGATACCGTATCCGCGCAACGCCGGCAACTCAAAAGTTTTCAAGCACATCGGCATTTACGCTTATCGTCGACAATTTCTGATTGACTATGCGAAAATGGAGCCGACGCCGCTTGAAAAGTCCGAATCGCTTGAGCAACTTCGCGCACTGGAAAACGGCTTCAAGATTCGCGTGATAAAATCGTCGTGCCAATTTGTCGGCGTCGACACGGAAGAAGATTTGCAGCTCGTCAACGAAATTTATCGTCTGGCAGAAAATGCTGTTCGTTAAAGTTACATAAGAAAATTTACATTGCCCGCCGCACGTGATAAAATTTCGCGCAGAAGTTGAATTCAATCACGGCAAATAAACGGCGACAACATCAATCCAAGCGACGAAGAAATTTTGACTTCGCCGCTTAATTTTTTTGAGGAGTGATTTTCATGGACAACAGCATTAAAGGCGCGCGCTTCACCGGCACGAACGACAACGACAGCATTTTTAATTGGGGCGACAACGTTTATATCAGCTTCGGCAAAGGCAATGACACTGTCGAGAACGGCGGCACCAAATTTCCCGGCGTCGGCTCCTACACAATCAAAGGCGGCGATAAAGTCAAAATCTATGGCGGCGCGGACAACGACTATCTTAGCAATTTTCACGGCGACAAAGTTTTTATCAGCGCAGGCACAGGCAACGACACCATTTATAACAGCGGCAACCGTGTCACGATTAAAGCACTCTACGGCGACAACTACATTCACAACGGCGGCGGTGCGGCACGCGGCGGCGGTGAAAAAACTTCAATCATCGCGGGCGACGGCAACGACACGATTGATATTTACGAATACGCCGATTATGTCAGCGTGGACAGCGGCAAGGGCAACGATTCAATCATCGGGCAACGCAATGAACACATGCTAATCAAATCTGGCGGCGGCAATGACACGATTGGCTTCAGCTATTGCTCCTATTCAACGCTCAACGGCGGCACCGGTGACGATTGGATTTATGATTACTCGAATTTCAGCTACATCGTCGGCGGCAAAGGCAATGACACAATCTCAATCAGCGGCGGCAACGGCGGCAATTACGAGACCATTAACGCGGGCACAGGCGATGATTCAATTCATCACGAAGGCGAATATTCTTCCGTCAATGCCGGCGACGGCAACGATTACATTTTCAACAGGAATTTTTCCAACACGATTCGCGGCGGCGCAGGCAAAGACACAATCGAAAGCACGGGCTACTACGCTTTAATCGGCGGCGGCAGCGGCAATGATTCAATCGTCGTGAGCGGCAACGACTCAACAATCAGCGGCGGACTTGGCAACGACAAAATCAGCTTGAGCTCTTACGTCGAGAACGCGTTGATTAAATATGCTTCGGGCGACGGCAACGACACCATTTGGAGCACCATTGACGACGACGGCACGATTGATTTCAAATTGCAAATCACGGGCGCGAAATACACTTCACTCGTCAGCGGCGACGATGTCATTATCAAAGTCGGCAAAGGCTCTCTTCTTCTCAAAGACGCCACGGCTGCAGTCGACGCAAATACAATCGACATCAACGGCACCTTGGCTGGCGGCAACGCAACTTTGAAGACCGTCACGAATTCTGCAAAGTCTCCTGTCACGGTCGCATCGTCCATAAAAAAAATTAACGCCTCGAAACGCACGAAGGCTGTTCAAATCACCGGCAACACTCTTTCAAATACAATCGTCGGCGGAAGCGGCAATGATTCACTTTACGGCGGCAAGCGGCATGATTCAATCAGCGGCGGCAAAGGCAATGATAAACTCTTCGGCAACGCGGGCAGAGACACATTGAACGGCGGCACGGGCAATGACACGCTCACGGGCGGCGACGGTGACGATACATTTGTTTTCAGCGCGGGCAATGACATCATCACGGATTACGCATCGGGCGACAAAATTTCTCTCGGCGCGTCAATCACGGGCTCGACCTTCGACGGTTCGGACGCGGTTCTCAACGTCGGCAACGGCTCTTTGACAATTCAAAACGGCAAGAGCAAAAATCTTTCCGTCATTGTCAACGGCGCGGAACGAACGATTATCGGCGGTGCAAGGCTCATTGACAACAGCTCGGCTAAAAATGTGACGCTCGGCTCAAATGTTGAAGTCGTCGATGCATCTGCGCGGACAAGTGCAATTAAAATCGTCGGCAACTCGTTGAGCAATACAATCGTCGGCGGCAGCGGCAAGAACACGTTGAGCGGCGGCAAAGGCTACGATAAAATTTTCGGCGGCTCGAAAAATGATTCACTCTCCGGCGGTGATGACAACGACACTCTCGACGGCGGCGCGGGCAATGACAAACTCCTCGGCGGCAACGGTCACGATTCACTTTACGGCAACGACGGCAACGACACTTTGAGCGGCGGAATTGGCAACGACACCTTGACGGGCGGCAACGGCAATGATTCACTAAGCGGCGGCGACGGCAACGATTGGCTCTTTGGCAGTGCAGGAGCCGATAAACTTTACGGCGGCGCGGGCGATGATTATCTTAGCGGCGGCAGCGGCAACGATTCGCTTTGGGGCGGCGCAGGTTCGGACACGATTTATTTTTCCGCTGTCGACGGCTACGATGTTGTCTACGGCTTTGAAGACGACGACCTGCTTAAAATCGATTACAATTTCAC
>CAMNPA010000084.1 GCA_946547205.1 uncultured Selenomonadales bacterium
GTCGACGCCAAAATTCCAACGTCCGCGCAGGTCGGCTCGGCAGCTCTGACGCCCGCACAGTCACAGTCGACGCTCATTCGCCGCATCACGTTCAGGAAGACGATTCTCTTGCCGAAATAATCACAAGTCGCCTTGCCCGAATCAGCCATGCGCTCCATGAGGTGTTCTTTAAGCGGAAACGTTCCGTCAAACCAATTAACGTCCTTAGGCGGCATACCGAGCTTGGTGTCGTAGCCGTGAACTTGAACTTTGCCGACGTGCCCGGAAGCCATGCCGATAGCGATGTTTTTCAGTGAACCGCCGAAACCGCCCATTGCGTGCCCTTTGAAGTGCGTCAAGACGATGACCGAATCATAATTGACCAGATGACCGCCCATAGCCACTTCCTTAAGGTGAAAGCCGTTGCGCACGGGAAAATTAACAAAGCCTTCGTCCGCGTCCATGATGTCGACTTCGCAGAAATTCCAGCCGTTGGTTTTAATCGTCGCGAGATGATCTTCCGTCGTGTAGCGTTTGCCGACGTAAAGCGTATTCGTTTCGATGATGTTGGAATTCGGGACTTGCGCTTGAAATTTTTGCACCATGTCGCGCGGCAAAATGTTCGGACCGTTTGGTTCGCCCGTGTGAAGTTTGATTGCAACCTTGCCGAAAATTTCGCCGTTAATCATGTTGTAGAGCTTAATCAAGTGGTCAGCGTCGATTTTGTCGGTGAAGTAGACTTTTGCCGCCGAGCCGGTGTATTTGGTGCCGGTGACGTTCTTTGAGCCGACGACGGGAGCCGCCTTGAGCTTGAGAATTTTCGGAGCCGCGTGAACGTGCTGCGTGCCGAATTGTCCGACAGTCGCACCGATTGCCGCGACGCCCGCCATTTTGAAAAGATCTCTGCGTGTGATGTCCATGATGTTATCTCCTTCAAATTTTATTTTTCAGCCAACGTTCGACCTGCGCGGCAGATTGCCCTGCTTGCGAGCCGTAAATTGCCAGACCGTCACTGACAATCGCTTTTGGGCAAATTTTTTTTATGTAGCTGACGGAGCCGCCCAAGCCGCTGCCTTCATGCGTGCAGAACGGAAAAATTTTCTTGCCGCCGAAGTCATAACGTTCAAGGAAAGTGCTCACTGCCATTGGCGGAATGCTGTACCAAATCGGAAAGCCGAGAAAAATTTTGTCGTAGTCGTCGATGCTGTCAAGGTAGCGTTTCAATTCGGGACGAGCCTTTTGCTGAATCTCGACCTTCGCGACGTTGGTGCATTCGGTGTAGTCGACGGGATAATCTTTCACGGTGTCAATCTCGAACAGTTCGCCGCCGACAGAACGTTGAATCATCTCCGCGACAATTTCAGTGTTGCCCTTCGCCAAATTTTTTATCGCGCCGCTGACGTAATTGAGACCTTTGCGCGAGTAATAGGCGATTAAAATTTTTGACATGCTGTCAGCTCCTCAATCAATGATTTTTATGACGCGTGCAGGATTTCCGACGGCGACGGCGTTATCGGGAATGTCTTTCGTGACGATTGAGCCTGTGCCGACAATCGCGTTTTCGCCAATCGTAACGCCGGGCAAAATGCTCACTCTTGCGCCAATCCACGCGTTCTTTTTGATGACAATCTCTTTGGTGAAAATGACGCGGATATTTTTTGGCTCGTGATTAACGGTGAGAAGCGCGACTTCCGGCCCTAACATCACGCCGTCTTCAATCGTGACGGTGCCGACTGACATCACAGTTAAGCCGTGGTTGGCGAAAACATTTTTGCCGAGAAACATTCTGCAAGCGCAATCAATTTGAAATGGCGGCGTCAAAAAATTCGTCGCGTCGAAGTTGCCGTTGAATAATTCGCGCTCAAGTTCCCAAATCTTTTGCTGCTCATCGGGATCAGTCGAATTAATCAGCCAACACAAATGCCGACAACGTTTGAATTCGCCGTGAGCCTCGCGCACATAATCGGCGTCATTCAAAACGTGATACGATTTGCCCGCCCGAAGATTTTCAAATACGTTCATCACTTATCAAGTCCTTTCGATTTAAGCCAAGCAAGTGCCAGTTTCATAATTTCTTCGTTGTTCCGTTCTTGCATCAGAAAGTGCGAATTGCCGGTTATTCCGATGTCCGGCAAGTGTACAAGCGTTGCATCGCCACCGTGTCTATTAATTGCGGCTACGAATTGTTCAGCCATGGCGTATTCCGTGCCCCATTTATCTTCGCCAACATTTTCCGAGCCAATTTTGATGTAGTCGCCGTAATAGAGGACGATCGGTATCTTGGTGAGCTTTAGAAAATCATTCATCGGAACGCCCATGGCAGAGGCAGACAGTGCCTTGAAACGCGCGTCGGTAATTTTAGGCATTTCCGTTTCCGGGAAAACAAACGGAGTGCCGCCCGGTTCGTAGGAAATAATCGCTTTGACTTTATCCGTGCGAATAGCCGTTCGCCAGCCGATAGTACCGCCCATGCTGTGTGTGATTAAAATCGCGCCGTCTTTTTGCCGGTTCACCAACTCGGCAAGAACGTCGGCGTTCAAATCATTATCCAAAGGACCGGAGCCAATCGTCCAGCTCTGCTGAAAAGCTTGATAATTTTTTTCGCCTTTAGGGAATTGTGCATTGGGAACTGGATTTCCCGCCGCGTCGTAATGACCGATACGACTCAGCACATAAAGGGTCTTGTCGCCGTACATGGGATTGCTTGCCCAAGGTGTATCTGGAGTTACCGCCTCAGTGGAGAGATTAGCCTCGCCGCTACGTGGTTGGTCAACCAAATAAACCGAATAACCGGCACGCAAGAACATGGTATTAAATCCTTCGCGACCGTCGGGCCCGGATTCCCAAGTGCGTTTCGACTGCGCTCCACCGTGTTGAAAAATAAGAGGCAACTTTTTGGCGCGGACAGGCTTTTGATATTCCACATAGGCAAAATCACCATAAGCCCGTTGTCCGTCTTCCGCCACGAAGTTTTCTTGCGAAAATTTTCCGGGACGTTCTTTATATTTGCCGCCCACAGTGAAAGAGCCCTGCTCTTGAATCACAATCGGTTTTGCCGCGTCGACGACGTTGAAACTTCCCAACGCGATTAATCCTGCCGCCACTGCTGCCAAAAATTTTTTCCGCATAAAGTTTTGTCTCCTATCAAAAATCTTCGCCGCCTCAATCGACGCCAATCAGTTCATATTGAGTGTTGCCCATTTTGTGTTCAGCCATTGCGGAAAGTTGCCGCAAGCCGTGACGTGATTCGATGCGCTCTCGCAAGTCCGCGCTGTCGGGTGCAGAATAAACCAAATCGCAACACGCTTGGTCTATCGCAAGAATATCTGTCGACGCCAAAATTCCAACGTCCGCGCAGGTCGGCTCGGCAGCTCTGACGCCCGCACAGTCACAGTCGACGCTCATTCGCCGCATCACGTTCAGGAAGACGATTCGTTTGCCGAAATAATCACAAGTCGCCTTGCCCGAATCAGCCATATTCTCCATAAACGTCTCGTACTCGTCCATTGAGCCGTCATGCCAATCAGTCGCAGCGGGCGGAGTAGTTTTTTTGAAATTATGTACTTGTCGCTTGCCGATTTGTCCGCCTGCACAGCCGATGGCGATATTTTTCAGACTGCCGCCGAATCCGCCGCTCGCGTGCCCTTTGAAATGCGTCAAGACAATCAGCGAATCATAATCGACGAGAGTCTTGCCCATTGAAACTTCGGGCAAATGGAAATAATCTCTGACAGGCAACGAAATTTCACCGTCCGCGTCCATGATGTCCACGTCGCAAAATGTCCAGCCGTTTACTTGCAAAGTCTCGCGATGTTTTGCCGTAGAATCGCGGTCGCCGGGATACATTGTATTCGTCTCGATGATGTTGGAATTCGGGACTTGCGCTTGAAATTTTTGCACCATGTCGCGCGGCAAAATGTTCGGACCGTTTGGTTCGCCCGTGTGAAGTTTGATTGCAACCTTGCCGAAAATTTCGCCGTTAATCATGTTGTAGAGCTTAATCAAGTGATCAGCGTCGATTTTGTCGGTGAAGTAAACTTTTGCCGCCGAGCCGGTGTATTTGGTGCCCGTGACGTTTTTTGAGCCGACGACCGGAGCCGCCTTGAGCTTGAGAATTTTCGGAGCCGCGTGAACGTGATGAATGCCGCTTTGCCCGGCAGTCAAACCGATTGCCGCGACGCCTGCCATCTTGAAAAGATCTCTGCGTGTGATGTCCATGATGTTTTCTCCTTTTATAAGCCGAGCCGTTTCAAATTGGCGACGACGATTGCTTCAGCTTCCGAACGATTGTTCTGCGCGACAGAGCCTCTGATTGCAAAACCTTTGAGCACCTGCGCGGACGGGCACGTCAAAGAAATTGTCTGGTCGGTGCTTGAAAGTCCGCTGCCGCCGTGTGTGCAGAACGGAACGATTTTCTTGCCGCCGAAGTCGTAGCGTTTAAGGAACGTCTCGACAATCTGCGGATAAGCTCCGTACCAAATCGGATAGCCGATAAAAATCATCGTGTAGTGCGAAAAATTTTCCACGTCGCCGACAAAAGCCGGTTGAGCTTTGGTAGCCTTCTCGCGGCTTGCAATGCGTTTGCAGTCTTCGTAGCCGACAGGATACGGCGTGACAGGTTTAATCTCGAACAAGTTGCCGCCGACTTTTTGAGCGATAATCTCCGCGACAATCGCCGTGTTGCCTTTGCTGATGGTGCCGAGTCCGTATTCTTCGCCTGTGCGCGAAAAGTAAGCGACCAAAATTTTTTCACTCGTCGCGGCGTCAACTCGTCCGAATGACAGCAATAAACCCGTCGTGCCCGCAAGCTTGATAAAATTTCTGCGCGTCATGTTCACGTCAATCACTCCCGAAATTTTCTCGACGCTGATTATAAGCCGTTGAGTCGGCTCTAAGTAAATACTTGGCAAAAAAATTTTTATCGTCATCGAATGTGATATAATTGCTGCAAAATTTTTGGAGGCGATTTTTTTATGAGACTGCTGCACACCGCCGATTGGCACCTGGGCAAAACGTTCAAAGGTCAACCGCTGCTCGACGACCAAAAATTTATTCTCGACGAAATTTTTCACGTCATTGCCGCTGAAAAGATCGATGCGATTTTGATTGCCGGCGATATTTACGACCGAGCTGTTCCGCCGATTGATGCCGTTGATTTGTTTGACGAAACGCTCAACCGTCTTGCCGAAAAAAATTTGCCGACGCTGATTGTCGCGGGCAACCACGACAGCGCGACGCGTTTGAATTTCGGCAGCAAACTTTTTGAGCGGCAAAAAATTTTCATCGCGTCGAAAGTCAACGTCGCGCCCGTAACCGTCCCGATTGATGACGACTTCGGCAAAATTTATTTCACGTTGTTGCCGTTCGCCGAGCCTGTTGTACTCACCGCAATGATAAATTCTGCGCGGCAAAAAATTCCGTCGGGCAAAAGAAGCGTCGCGGTTGCTCATGCATTTTTGACAGGCGGCATTGAATCCGATTCGGAACGCAAATTCGTCGGCGGCACTTCAAACGTCGACGCGAAAATTTTCAACGGCTATGATTACGTCGCGCTTGGTCATCTTCATCGTCCGCAAAAAATTTCTGCTGAAAATATTCGATACGCGGGCTCTCCGCTGAAATATTCCTTCGACGAGGCGACGCATAAAAAATCCGTCACGGTTGTCAATTTGAATGCGAAAGGCTTTGTCGACGTGGAAAAAATTCCGCTCACTGCGCGCCGAGATGTTCGCATTGTCACGGGCACGCTTGCCGAACTCAAAAAATTTCCGCGCACCGAAGATTACATTCACGCACGCCTTACCAAACGAGAGATTAACGCTCAAGATAAGCTTGCCGACGTTTTCCCGAACCTGTTGAGCATTGAATTTGTCCTGCCGCAAGAAATTTCAATCGGCAACACGACGACGACTGCTCCGCGTGAAGGCGGCTCGACGCTCGATTATTTTGCGGATTTTTTTGCTGAACAGACAGGCGAAACTTTGAACGACGATTATCGGGCGGCAATGCGGAATTTGTTGATTGAACTTGCTCGCGACGAAAGAGAGACTTGACGGCGAAAAATTTTTTCTTATACACAGCTCGACGCTCGATTATTTTGCGGATTTTTTTGCTGAACAGACAGGCGAAACTTTGAA
>CAMNPA010000085.1 GCA_946547205.1 uncultured Selenomonadales bacterium
AAATTTTATGCGTGATTGTCAGCCTCGTAAGCGGCGAAAAAATTTTCTCTGAAGTCGTTGAAACTGTCTGCAAGAATCGCCTCGCGCATGTTCGACATAAATCTTTGCAGGTAGCGCAGATTGTGCAAGGCAAGCAGTCTCAAACCAAAAATTTCATCGGCGCGGACAAGGTGCCTGATATAAGCGCGAGTGAATTTGTTTCGGCAAGTGTAACAGTCGCAATTCGGCTCAAGCGGCGCGAAATCTTCCGTGAACTCCGAATTTTTCATGACGAGCCGTCCGCGTGAATTTGTCTGCGGAGAAACCATCGCCATACCGTTTCGAGCGACACGTGTCGGGAAAACGCAATCGAACATGTCAACGCCGCGAGCAACGCCTTCAAGCAAATGATCGGGTGTTCCGACGCCCATAAGGTAGCGCGCTTTATTCTCCGGCAAAAATTTCGTCGAGACTTCAAGCATACGATACATCACGTTACGCGGTTCGCCGACGCTCAAGCCGCCGACAGCACAGCCCGCAAAATTCATCGCGCCGATAACTTTGGCACTCTCCGCGCGCAAATCTTCATACATGCCGCCTTGACAAATGCCGAAAATTCCCTGCTTGGGATTCGTCGCGGCGTTAAGACTTCGTTCAGCCCAGCGGTGAGTTCGTTCAGTGGAAATTTTGGCGTAGTCGTAATCGGCGGGATAAGGAATGCATTCGTCGAACGCCATTGCAATATCGGAGCCGAGCGCGGCTTGAGTTGCGATTGAAATTTCGGGCGAGAGAAATTTTTCCGAGCCGTCAATGTGCGAACGAAACTTCACGCCGTCTTCAGTGATTTTTCGCAAGTCGCTCAAGCTGAAAACTTGAAAGCCGCCGCTGTCCGTCAAGATTGCGTGCGTCCAATTCATGAACCTGTGCAAACCGCCAGCCTTTTTGACGAGTTCAGCTCCCGGTCGCAAAAACAAATGGTAGGTGTTCGCCAAAATGATGCCCGCGCCCAAATTTTGAACTTCGTGCGGCGAAAGAGTTTTAACCGTCGCCTGTGTCCCGACCGGCATGAACAGCGGCGTCAAAAATTTTCCGTGCGGTGTATGCAAAATGCCTGCGCGGGCTCCCGTCGCCGCGTCTTTGTGAATGAGTTCGTAATATACTGCCGCCATTAAATGCCAGCTCCCAAATTATATCCCTTAATGTAAATTTTCCTTCCGTGATTGTGTTTCAATTTTTATAGAGCAATGCTTTGAAAATTGTATTGAGGATAAATCGTCGTTATCTTGTCAAGATTTTTTGTGAAGTCCAAGATTTTAAATCCTACCGTTTCATCAGTAACATCGTCTTTCATAACGTAAATGTTCGGATATTCTTCTTCGGCAGAGGCGTCATATTCGTTGCAATGTTCGTTCAAATAGACGTGCAAAACATCATGTTGCTTATCATATTTGCTTATCGGATAAATCGTTCGTTCATCTTTCATAGATTATCACACCGTCCTTAATGCTGTCGCCATTAATCTAGCCTGCTCTCATGTTATATCCGTTATCTTGTATTTTCCGTCCCTGAGTGTGACCGTGGAATTTATTTTCTTGCCGATGAGTTCGTTGAAAACATCGGAGAATTTTTTCTTGAGTCGATTGTCGGCTTTGTAAATGTGCCGTGAACCGTCGCGAAGTGAAACAACCGTAACTCTGCTGTTCAATTCAACCGTTCGCGTGTCGTTTGGATTAATCGAAATGAAAAATTTTTTTTTGCTCGTTGCAGGTTGCTCACGTTGAGAAAAAATTTTTTCGACGTGTTCAATCATTATCGAGGCAATTTCTTCTTCGGTCAAGCAGTCCAACACGACCGCACCGCCTCGCTTGTTGAGTTCATACATTGCCGGGCGCAAAGTGTTTTTCAATGTGCCCAGACCTTTGGCTCCGAAGTGCTCAAAAAATTTCACGATGCCGTTTAGGATTTTCGGATTCGCGGTGAAAGGATAGCGCAAGACGTAAGAAATTTTTGAGCTGATGTCATTGGCTCCGATGATGTCGAGTTTTTCAAAGACGTTGCTGCGCGTCGCGTCATAAAAGGCTCGTCCCGTCCACCAACACTTCGACAAAGAGTTCCTGAAAATTCCCGTGATTGAAGTCGCCTCAAAGAAAAATCGCGTCTTGATGTCTTTGGCAGTCGGACGTTTTTCTTCCGTGTCGTGCTTATGACGTCGCCGCAGATAATCGTAAAAAACTCCGTGGCAAAGTCCCGCCCAAAATCTTTCGTCGGCAGCTTGACGCGGCGTCAAAAAGCTCAAATGCTTGTAAAGTATCTTGCAGTTGCGAAACAAAATTTCACCTTCGCCCAAACCTTTGTCGAGCGGCGCAAGTTCAAAGTCGGGCACGTCGCGGAACTTCACGAAAGGATTTTCTCCGCAAACTTCGGCAAGCCACGAATTGTCCCGTTGCGTAAAATATTTGTCGTAAATCTGCGGCAAACCGTTCTTGAGCGTGTCGAGCGCACGACTTTTCAAAAAGCAAATTTCCATCACGAATCCTCTGCGTCGAAAATGAGCGCGACATTTTCCAAAGCTTTTGTCAGCGGCGAGTCCATGACCTCTTGCGCCAATTTAATCGAAGTGTTTTCTTCATTGAGTATATCGTTGAAGTCAAGTTTCTTGCGCTTGAAAGCCGCCGTGAGCGATTTGAACCATGCCATTCCGTCGTAACGTTCAAAGCCGCCATCAACTTTCAATTCGTCGAAAATGTAGACGAGCGCGGGAAAAATTATCATCGCGTTCAAAATCGGTTGCATTTCGGGGCGCGAACAATATCGCCTGTACAAATCGAAATCCTTGCTTGCGAGTCCGATTTTGATTTTGTCGTGAGCCAAATCGACTTCGCAGGGCGCATTATCGGCAACAAGTCTGTAGACGCTGAAAATCGACGCGACGTTTTTAAAAATGTTCGGGTCGTCCGGCAACATCAGCGATTTAAAATTTTTATAAGCGAGAACGCTGCCGTGTTGAAGATTGAAATTGATCTGCTCAAAATCGCTGTTCCAATCGGCGCAAGAAAAATTTTCCGTGTCTTCAACGAGAACAATCAGCGCGAGGCAGTCAAGGTTTCTTTTCACGCGATTTAGCGGAATGTTGCAGGAAAAATTTTCGTCGGCGGAAGAAAAAATTTCTCTGTAGAGCGTCAACGGGCATTCGACGTGCAAAAGATATTTCGCCTTGCCCGCGCCGATAAGCCGTTTCAAGTCCGCGCAGTCCGTCGAAAAGTTGACGTTCACAAATAAATCCGTCGCGTTGAAGTCGCAATTTATCGCGGCGGAAAATTTGCAAGTCTTGTAGTCGTCGCGCCCGTCGGAAAGTATCGGATAAGTGTAAAGGCGGCGTGCGTCAATCTTCACAAACATCGACCTCCAACGCGTAATTCTGCCTGTCCTGCAGCTCGAAATTTATTTTTGCGTCCGTGATGCCGAGCAGATTTTTGACGGTGATTTTTTCGCCGACCGTGAGAATTTGCGTGCTTGAGTCAACGGAACTTGCTCGCGTGACGAAAAGTTTTTCACGTTCGCCGTTTTCGCCGACTGCAAAAATTTCAATTCGTCCGCTCAAAATATTTTGCGCCGCACGGAGAATCAGCCGATAATTTTTTTCGCCGACCTTAATCACGCGAATTTTATTGCACGCGACTTTTTTGCCTGCGGGTTGCAAAATTATATCCTTGCCTTCGGGATTTTCCGTGCCGCTGTGATTCGCCAAAGTATTGCGCTTGCGTGTGCCCGACAAAGTTCTGACGGCATTGTTCTGACCGTCGCGAGTTATATCGCCGTAAGTTTTGCGCGTCCGTGAAGAATCGTTGTTGCCCGCCACGGAAAATGAATTGTTGACTTTATCGACATCGGGCAGAAGTTCCTGCGAAAAATTTTCCGGCTCCGCGTCAAGTTCAAGCGTCTCAACTTCTTCGACGTTGCCGCCAATCGCTCCGTCGTCAAAGGCAAGCATATCGCTCAAGCCTTCAACGTTGACTTCGTCCGAAAAATTTTCGTTGCCGAGTTTTGAAATTTCATCGCGCACCCAACTTTTAAGCTCCTTCAAATAATCGCGGGCAAGTTTCGGATTTTTGTAACGTCCGGGATCCCATTTGTCGTGCGAAGGCGTTTCAAGTTCGCGAAGAAATTCGTTAAGCTCGCGACCTTCCGATTCAAGAATTCCCGTGAAATAAATTGAGCGCGGGAAGTGATCCAAGTCGAAAATTTTCATGCCGTTTTGTCGCACGACCAACACACGGCGATTGAGCTGCTCTTGATTGACAATGACGCGCAATTTAAATTGTCCCATGCCGTGAAAATCCAGCGTAAAAGTTTTAACGTCGTCGCCCGCCAAAATTTTGTAATAATCGGCAGCGTTGGCAAGTTTGTCGGCATATCGGCGGACGAAATTTTTCAGCGTGTCGTGCGTCAAATCTTCGCCTTGAATTCGCGCGCAAAGTTTGCCTTTGTGAATGGCGACGAGAAAATTTTCAATCAGTTCGACGGAAATATCTTCGCGCCAATTCAAACCGCCGTTGAAGCCGTAAACAAAAATATCGGTGCCGTAATCGTTGCGGGAAAAAATTTTGTCGAGAGCGGCTATCGAAACGACGGGCAAATTTTTATTGGTCTCGCCGAAATAACCGACGCCCGCCGAAAGATTTTCTCTGTCCAGCTTGAACGACACCAGGCGCGACATACCTTGTGCGGCGCGTTCACCGTGACGATTGAGCGTGCGATAAAAAACCAGTCGATAAAAAGAATTCGTGAAGGGCGCGTTCTTGCCGATGCCGAAGCTGCCGGCTTTGTCGCAGGATTTGGTTGCTCCGCCGTCAATTTTCGTCAAAGTGTTCCAACCGTCTTTGGCTTGAGGATCGAACGGCTCGGCAAGTCCCGTGGTGTTGAAGTCGCTGATTCGCAGAACAGAAGTTTTGGGAAAATTTATCTTTTGAATCGCCGCGTCGAGAAAATTTTTTGCCTGCGAATTTTCTTTCCAATAGTCGAGGCAAGCTTGCAAAATTTCTTTGAAGTCGTCGCAGCCGGGAATGTCTTTTGAAAAAATTTCGTGGCGATAAAATTCGACGGTCACGGCAAAATTTTCATTAGCTGCTGCGTCCAAGGAGTTTTGACAAGTCTCGCGCGCCAATGAAGAAATTTCTTTGCCCGTGAAAGTTTGAATGCCTGCGTCGGCAATGCCGCGAATTTGTCCGCCGCCGTTTGAAGGAAAATTCCAGCCAATCATGATTTACTCCGTGCGCGTGATGAACATTGCGTCGCCAAAAGAAAAAAATCTGTAACGTTTTGCGACTGCCTCGCGATAAGCACGCAAGATGAATTCTCGTCCGGCGAATGCGCTGACCAACATTAAAAGCGTTGACTTCGGCAAGTGAAAGTTTGTTATCAGCGCGTCAACGATTTGGAATTCGTAGCCTGGGTAGATGAAAATTTTCGTTGAGCTTGCGCCGACTGCCACTGAATTTTTATCAATCGCCGCCGCTTCCAATGTTCTGATTGACGTTGTGCCGACCGCGATGACTCGTCCGCCGCGCAGTTTCGTTTCGTGAATCAAATCGGCTGTCGTCTGCGGTATCGAAAAAAATTCTTCGTGCATTTGATGTTGCTCAATCGTTTCGACTTGCACCGGGCGGAACGTTCCCAATCCAACATGCAACGTGACGAATCCAAGGTTGATGCCGAAATTTTTCAGCTCGCGCATTTGTTCCGTCGTGAAGTGCAGTCCGGCAGTCGGTGCGGCGGCGGAGCCTCGTTCGCGATTGTAAACGGTCTGATAACGTTCGCTGTCGTCAAGTTTCTCGTGAATGTAAGGCGGCAGAGGAGTTTCGCCCAATCGATCCAAAATTTCCTCGAACACGCCGTTAAATTTGAACTGCACGATTCGCCCGCCGAAGTTCGTCCGACCTACAACATTACAACTCAATTCATTGCCGAAAAAAATTTCTGCGCCCTCGGCGATTTTCCTGCCGGGCTTAACTAAACTTTCCCATGTCGTCGCGTCCAAACGTCGGAGCAAAAAAATTTCGGCGCGTGCACCTGTGGATTTGCGTCCGATAAGTCGCGCCGGTATTACTCGCGTGTCGTTGAA
>CAMNPA010000086.1 GCA_946547205.1 uncultured Selenomonadales bacterium
ATTTCAAGCCCGGCAACCGGCGAGTCGGCGTAGCTCGTCGTGATGAGTTTTTTCAGCTCAAGGTCGTTGAATTTCGCCGCGAAGTATTTAAAAAAGTTGCTCTCGAACGGGTCATCGCAGTTGCAGAAAATCGTTTTGCCGATGAAAAATTCTCGATACCATTTGAGCTCGTTCTCGATGTCCTCAAGTTGCGTGTAGAATTTATCTTTCTTCGCACGCGCCGCCGAATTCAAATTTCTGTTGCCCGCCATAAAAATTTACCACGTCTCATTCGGATATTGAAGTTTCCAATTTTTGCGCAAAGCAGTCATAATGTTCATCACGTCGCGCGAAAAGTCGAGTTTCATTGCGGAAGCGTCGCCGCTCAAAATCGCCTGTTCCATGTCGTTCATTTCGTAAAGGAGAGCGTCGGAACGTTCGCCAACGAAAATTTCTTCAAACGTGCCGGTCTCCGCGTCAAAGAAAGTCGCTCTGTCCGCGCGAGGATATTCCAAAATTTCAATGTAGCCGCGTTCACAGCTGATGACGGCGCGTTTAGGTTGCTTGGAGTGCATTGACAGCGCAACGGTCGCCATTTGTCCGCAAGAATTTTGCAGGAGAATTGTCGCCATTTCGTCGGAGCCGGTCGGTGAAGGTTTCCATTGACTCAAAATTTCGGAAGGCGTCTCGTCCATGAATGAGCGCACGATTGACAACGCATAAACGCCAATATCGAGCAGCGCGCCGCCCGCAAGATTCATGTTGAAAAATCTGTTGCGCATGTCGTATTCTTTGAAGCTGCCGAAATTCAGCGTGATGATTTGCACTTTGCCGAATTCGCCGTCGGAAATTTTTTGTCGCAACGTTTTGTAAAGCGGCATGTGCCAAATCGTCATTGCCTCGGCGAGCACAAGATTTTTTTCGGCGGCAAGGCTAATCATTTCGTCGAGTTCGCGGCTGTTGAGCGTGATTGACTTTTCAACGAGCAAATGCTTGCCCGATTCGAGAGCGCGTTTCATGAACGGATAATGCGTGTTGTGCGGCGTGGCAATGTAAATCACGTCGAGCAAGTCGTCGTCAAACATATCGTCAATGGCGTCGTAAACTTTCGGGACGGAATATTTTTCGGCGAAGGCAACGGCTTTATCGTGCGTACGATTTGCGACGGCGTATAAATTTTTGCCCTGCTTATGAAGAGCTTGAGCCGCTTCGTTGGCAATGACACCTACGCCGAGCATCGCCCAATTAAGATTTTTTTCAGACATGCCAATCACTCCTGCAAGTTCCAAACGATTCAACACGCGCTAATTTTTATTGTCCCAAAATCGCTCTGAACATCGACATAATTTCTTGACCGTAACGATTGCCGGGAACTGCCCAACGACCGTTTAAATCTTGCCACGTGCCCAAAGTCCGCGAGCCGTAAGCTTGACGAACAATCGTATAACGCGGATCAACGACAGGCATAGTCGGACGACGCGTCGAAGAATAAGCCAGCAAATGTTGAATGTGCGCACGAACGCCGAGTTGAGGCGTTGAAAAATATTCGCCGCGAACACCGCCGCCGGTCGTACCCAGTCCGCAGAAATTATTCTGTTCGGGAACGACATCGCCGCCGTAACGGAAGAAGCCTGTTTCCTTGAGAGCTTGAGCAAATGCAACGTCGGGACGAATTCCTTCGCGGCGACCTTCCTCGTAATAGTAAGCGACAATTTCTTCCGCCGAAACTTTCAAATTCGGGTGCGGATTGTTGCGCAGGAGATATTTAACGCATTGCTGTTGAGTTGCCATTGGCGTGCCGATTATCGACGTGTCGTAAGTCGAGACGGTTTGCGGCACGGAAAAATCTTGAAACTGCTCGTAGTCAACCTTGGTGTCACCGAAGGCGTTAAAAGTTTTTTCGTTATCGGGAGCTTTGAACTTGTTCATCGTTTCGGCGACTCGTTCGCGCAAGGTCGGCAGACGTTTAGCCGGTTCACTCACGGGCACATTTTCAACTTTCGGGTCGTGAATTCTGGCGTCCGCCGATACCGGAAATGAAATAGCAAATGCGCCGAGCACAGCCGTTGCAATTATTTTTTTCACGCTAGATGTCTTCAAATCATTCACTCCTACAGATTCTTTTCATTTATCTTCCACTGCCGCGAAGTATACAACATTTGCTTTTTCGTTGCAAGAATTTTTAATGAAATTGATTGGAGGCTGAAAAATGGCGGTCGGGATAATCGCGGAGTACAATCCGTTTCACGCGGGACATGCATATCAAATCGCCGAGATAAAAAAAATTTCCGACGCGGAAATTATTGCGGTGATGAGCGGAAGTTTCACGCAACGCGGAGAGCCGGCAATTCTCGACAAATGGACGCGGGCACGACTTGCAATTTCCGGCGGCGTCGATTTAGTTTTGGAGTTGCCGTTTATTTCGGCGGTGCGCAGTGCTCAAGATTTTGCTCGCGGCGGAATTCGATTGTTGGAAAGTTTGGGCGTCGTCGACACGTTGGCATTCGGAGCAGAGTTCGCGAACTTATCGGCGTTGAAATGTGCGGCTAAGGTGTTTGACAAAAAATTTTTCGCGACGGAACTTCATCGGCTGATGTCAACGGGCACGTCATATGCGGCGGCGGTCACGAAAATTTTGGCGCAAGTCACGGGCTTGGACGAAAAAATTTTGCGTCAACCGAACACAATCTTAGCGATTGAATATCTGCGCGCGTTGCCGGAAAAAATTTCGCCGTTGCTGATTGAACGAGTAGGAGCGGCTTACGACGATTCAACATTGCGAGAAAAATTTTCGTCGGCGTCGGCGATTCGTGCGGCTCTGCATAAAAATTCGCTGATGTGGAAAAAAATTTCGTCGTGCGTGAGTGACGAGACGTTGAAAACTTTGCGCGAGGAAGTGTCGGCAGGATTAGTCGACGAAAAATTTTTATTCCGTCCGCTGATGATGAAACTCTTAACCGCACGCGTCGACGAGCTGCAAAAAATTTTCGGCATGACGGAAGGTTTGGAATATCGATTGTTGAACGCGTCATCGGCAAAAAATTTCGCGGAACTCATGGAAACTTTAATTGGGCGACGATATACCGCGAGCCGAATCAAACGGTTGTTGCTGTATTTTTTATTGGACGTGACGGCGGCTGAAGTTGCCGAATTGGACGCGACGCCTTGCGCGAGAATTTTAGCGTTCAATGAGCGCGGACGGTCACTGCTGAAAAAAATTTCCGCACCGACAATCACAAAGCTCACGAAACATTTGAATCGCCGCGATTTGTACGAACGTCGACGAGAGCTTGAGCCGTATCAAAAAATTTTGCGCCTTGACGTTTTGGCGACAGATTTGCGAGCAATTTTATTCGAGACGCCGCGCGATTTGCAAAGCGACTTTTTCACGCCGCCGACCTTTTTCAATCGCTTGTTAGGCTGAAAAGTTTTTGTTATAAAGTTGAGAGTATGACGGGCATTCTTATCCGGCTCGGATTAAACGTTGCGGGCAGTGCCATTGGTGGTGCCATCGGCGGCGTTGTCGCTTATTACATCATCAAACACTGGCTCTAAGCGGCAGTAACATCCACTCTTTCGCCAGCTAATCAGTCCCACAGCTGATTATGGCAAAACGAAACCCTCGTTCAGTCCCACAATCTGCACGAGGGTTTTCGTTTTGGTGAAATCATGTTGGAACTGCTATCCTTATCGCAGTAGTTGTCTTATCGACGCGCAAAATTTATCACACGCTCAAATTTTTGTCAAGCGCGCCGCCGATATTCATAAGGCTCCAAAATAAAATGCTTGACTTTTTGTCTAATCAGTGCTAAGGTTGCAACCAAAAGAGAGGTGAACGACTTGGAGGAACAAAAAAAAGTCGTTGTCAACAATGAAGACGGCGACAGTGCAGAAATAAATTTACAGATGAAAAAGCCCGCTCCCGATGAAATTTCCGAAGAAACTTCCGATTTGGCGGCGGAGCTTGAAAAGTTAAAGGCGGAACTCAACGCCAAGGACGACAGATTTTTGAGACTGCAAGCGGACTTCGACAACTACCGTAAACGCATGGCACGCGAGAAATCCGAATTGTCCACGGTGATTGAGCAGGCGTTCTTGAAAGATTTGCTGCCCTTGCTTGACAATTTGAGCCGAGCATCGACCGCCGCAGAGAATGCCGACAATGCCGACGTTGAGACATTGCGCAAAGGAATCGAGATGATTAAACAGGAAACCGTCGCCGTGATGGGCAAACACGGGCTTGAGCCGATTGACACGCAAGACAAGCCCTTTGATCCGAATTTTCATCAGGCGGTTGGCACAGTCAAAGACGAAACTAAAGCGGACGGACTTATCGCCGCAGAATTTCAGCGCGGTTACATCGCACGCGGCAGAGTCATTCGTCCTGCAATGGTTCAAGTTGTAAACAATTCGTAAGGAGTGCTTTCAATGTCTAAGGTTTTCTTCGTGACGCAAGGTCAAGCCTATTGGTTCGAAAATCGTGACGGGTACATTTGGGCTCCAATTTCGTTGCATGGCGACAAATTTTTTTGGCAGAATGTTGAATTGGTGAAAGTTGGCGATGTGATAATTCATTATGCCGGCGCAATTAACGGCGGAATCAGCGCGATAAGCCAAGCTACTACAAATTGTTACGAAGCTCCAATACCGCCTGAGTTGCGCTCCGTTACCGAAGCAGGTCTTCCCGGCGTCGGTTTTTGGAAGCCCGAAGGTCGCCGCGTCGATTGCGATTACGTCAATTTGCGCAAGAAGATGCCGATAAAAATTTTCAAAGAATCCATCTTGAAATTCAAGCGCGGGCCCGGTGAATACTCTGCTTTCAATAAAAATGGCGGAGTCTGTCAAGGTTACCTTTACGAATTGGAAGAACCGATTGCATACAGCATGATAAAAGAAGCCGTCAAGCTTAATCCCTATCTTATAGGGCATGAATTTATAACTGACATTTTAAAAACTTTAGGAAGGAATTGAGAATTATGAGTAAAGTTATCGGAATAGATTTAGGAACTACAAACAGCGTCGTCAGCGTCATCGAAGGCGGCGAGCCGACAGTCATCACGAATCCCGAAGGCAGCAGAATCACTCCTTCAGTCGTTGGTTTCACTAAGGACGGTCAACGCCTCGTCGGTCAACTTGCAAAACGTCAAGCCGTCAGCAATCCCGACAGAACGATCTCTTCAATCAAGCGTCACATGGGCGAGAACTACAAAGTTTCAATCGACGACAAAAAATACACGCCACAAGAAATTTCCGCGATGGTTCTGCAAAAGCTCAAAGCCGATGCAGAGGCTTATCTCGGCGAAACTGTCACGCAGGCGGTTATCACGGTTCCGGCTTACTTCAACGACGCGCAACGTCAAGCGACCAAGGACGCCGGTACAATCGCCGGGCTTGAAGTTTTGAGAATCATCAACGAACCTACGGCGGCGGCATTGGCTTACGGTTTGGATAAAGACAACGACGAGACAATTTTGGTTTTCGACCTCGGCGGCGGCACTTTCGATGTGTCAATCCTTGAACTTGACGAGCACACCTTTGAAGTTAAAGCGACCAGCGGCGACACGCACCTTGGCGGCGACGACTTCGACAAAAAAGTTATGGATTGGATGGTTGCCGAATTCAAAAAGCAAAACGGCATTGATCTTTCAGTCGACAAGATGAGCGCGCAACGTCTGATTGAAGCGGCTGAAAAGGCTAAGATTGAGTTAAGTTCCATGACTTCCACGAACATTAACCTGCCGTTCATCACTGCGGATGCGACCGGGCCGAAGCATTTGGATTTGACGTTGACGCGTGCAAAGTTTGATGATTTGACTCGCGACCTTGTTGAACGCACAATGGGACCTACTCGCAACGCCATGAAAGACGCGGGACTTTCCGGCAAGGACATCGACAAAATTATTCTCGTCGGCGGCTCGTCAAGAATTCCTGCCGTGCAAAATGCGATTCGTGAAATTCTCGGCAAGGAACCTTCAAAGGGCATCAATCCCGATGAGTGCGTTTCAATCGGCGCGGCAATTCAAGGCGGCGTGCTCGCGGGCGAATTCGGCAAGGGCAACGAAATTCTTCTGCTCGACGTGACTCCGTTGT
>CAMNPA010000087.1 GCA_946547205.1 uncultured Selenomonadales bacterium
GCCAAAGATTTAAATTCAATCTCGCGCTGAACGTTCGGACTAAGCCAAGCGTTTTTCAAGTCGATGATCACTCGCGAAGGATTCTCGGCATAAGATTCGGTGAAGTCAACTTTCTTTGTGATGTCGACGACAACGCGAATTGTGCCGGAACCGTAGCTGTAACGAACGGCATTAACTTCGGCAAGATTCGCCTTCCGCTCGTTGAAACTTTGTCCTTCCGCGTGCACTGCTGAAGTCGCCGCAAACAAAATGAGGAGACTCAGCAAAAATATTCTAATCAATCCAAAGCCCCCTCACTGAAAGCTTTGAGCTTTGAGCTTTTAGCTTTTAGGAATTGTCCCTTACAGCTTAAAGCTTAAACCTTAAAGCTTAGGTTTCGTATGAGCCGTAACGTTGCTCAAGTTTCTTGAATATCCACGTCAAGACCGCCGTCATTATCAGATAAAACGCGCCCGCGATAACAAACGGTGTCATGTCGAATTCGCGTTGAACGATTGTGCGTGCCACTCGGAGCAGGTCGTTCATTGCCAAGATATAAATTAGCGATGTGTCTTTGACAAGGTTAATGGTCTCGTTGGAAATTGGCGGCAACACGACGCGCAAGACTTGCGGAAAAATTATGTAGCGCATCATTTGCCAATGCTTGAGTCCCAGAGCTTTTGACGCCTCGTATTGTCCGCGCGGTATTGCTTGAATTCCGGCGCGAAAGACTTCCGCGAAATATGCCGCGTAGTTCAGCGTGAATGCCAACAGAGCCGCCGCAACGTCCGGCAACATGATACCGACCATCGGCAGCGCGAAATACACGAACAAAAGTTGCAACATTAACGGCGTGCCGCGCATTATCCAAACATAAAATTCCATCAGGTAGCGAAGTGGCGCGAAACTCGAAATTCTGCCCAATGCCGCCAACGCTCCGATTGGCAAGCTTAAAATTAAAGTCACGAAGAAAATTTCCAGCGTGACTTGTGCGCCCTCCATAATGAGGACTGTCATATCGAAAAATTTTTCCATAACAGATATTCCCTAACACCCGCTTTTAACAATTAGGAATTAGGAATTAGAAATTAGGAATGATAAAGCGTCAAACAATTCCACATTCCTAATTCCTAATTCCTAATTGAATTTGCGGCGGTCACTGTGTCGACAGTTTATTTTTTGATGAGGTCGGCTTTGAACCATTGCTCGGAAATTTTCGCGGCGGTACCGTCTTTAACCATCTCGTCGAAAACTTTCTGAACTTTGTCGCGCAATTCGGTATCGTCTTTACGGAAAGCAATGCCGAATTCGGTCGGAGTGCCGATTGTCACGTCAAGTGCGTCAAATTTTTCGTCCTGCTTGCTTAGAGCATAACGACCGACAATTTCATCACAAACAAGCGCATCGATTCTGCCGTTTTCCAAATCCATGAACGCGCTCACATAGTCGCCGTAAGTCTTGAACTCTTTAAAGCTGTCTTTCAAGCCTTCTTTGCCGACAATGTAAGTTTCAGCGGTGGAGCCTGCCTGCGTGCCGACAGCTTTGCCCGCGAGATCTGCTTCAGATTTGATGCCCTGATCGTTGCCGGCTTTCACGAAAACGATTTGGCGATTGTCCATGTACGGTTTGCTGAAGAGCATGTTCTGTTCGCGTTCGGGCGTGATGTCCAGACCGTTCCAAATGATGTCAATGCGACCGCTTTTGAGTTCAGCCTCTTTGGAGTTCCAGTCAATCGCCTTGAATTCGACTTCGGTGCCGAGACGTTTAGCCGCTTCTTTGGCAAGGTCAACGTCAAAGCCGACAATCTGATTCTGCTCATTTTTGAATCCCATCGGCGCGTATTCGTCGTCAAGCCCGATAGTGATCTTTGTCTGTTCCTTGGAAGAGTCGTCCGTTTTGGCAGGTTCATTGCCGCCGCCGCCGCAGCCCGCAAAAACCATCGTCACCAGGAGCAGGACTGCCATAAAAATTTTTTTCATTACCGCAAAACATCCTTTCGCTAAAAAAAAATTAACAAGCCGCGTTGCATTATACTTTACAGTCAATTTCATTGCAAGGGCGGCTTGAAAACATCATGAAAAATTTTTTTCGTGAAACTAAACAGCGCACGACGTTAAAGCAAATTCTTCCCGTAAAATTCTCTGACTTGATGATAATCGTTGATGGTGTTTTCGCCGCGTTCAAGTGCGATTAATCCCGTGCGTATGACTTCAAGGATTCCGTAGGGCGCGAGAAGTCTCGTGAACGCCGTAACTTTTTCATCGTTGCCGGTGATTTCAAAGATAAGCGTCGTCGGCTGAACGTCCACAACATGCGCGCGAAAGAGTTCCGCCATTTTCAGCACGTCAAGGCGGTTGTTATCGTCGGCGGAAACTTTAATCATTGTCATGCCGCGAGTGACTGCCGTTGCCGAATCGAGTCGTTGAACTGCTTGCACGACGGGCATTTTTTCCAACTGCTTAATCATCTGGTCTATTAAATTGGCGTCGCCGCGAACGACCACCGTTATTCGCGAAAACTCCGGCGATTGCGTGATACCGACTGACAAGCTGTCAATGTTGAATTCACGGCGGCTGAACATGCTCGCGACTCTGACCAAAACTCCCGGCTGATTTTCGACGTAAACCGATAAAACGTGCTTCATTGCGCGAAGGCTCCTCTCAAAATTTTTTGCGTCGAATATTATCACGACTGCCGCAAAGTTTCAACCGTCAACTTCCCGCGCGCTATTGACGTGCATAAGCCAAACTGTTAAACTTGCGAATCAATTATCGAACAGGGAGATCTTGAACGTGAGGAAAATTTTTCTGCTGGTCTTGCTTGTGGTTTTGCTCATGAACGGCTGCTCGTCGCCGGATGGACGCGCTACAGTTGTTATCGGGCTCGACGACGACTTTGCGCCGATTGGTTTTCGCAATGAGAAAGGCGAACTCGTCGGCTTTGACGTTGACCTTGCCAAAGAAACTCTCAAACGTATGGGCGTCGAAGGCGAATTCAAACCTATCGTTTGGAGTAAAAAGCGCGAGGAACTTGTTTCGGGCAACGTGGATTTAATTTGGAACGGACTGGACATAACAGACGAGCGCAGTGAATACATGATTTTCACGCGCCCTTACATGGACGACCGACAAATTCTTTTGACCAGAATAAACGACGAGCAAGACGTTCACTCCGAAGACGATTTGGGCGGCAAAATCGTCGGTGTGCAAGCCGGCTCCACTTCCGAAGATTATCTCAACCGCAACGAAAATTTACGGCGAACGTTAATCGGCTGCAAAGTTTACGAGAAATTCAAAGACGTTGTCGATGCTTTGAGCCGAGGCGAAATTGACGTGATTGTCTGCGATGAAATGGTCGCGCGTTACGAGACGAATCAGAATTCCACTCAATTAAAGATCGTCAACGTGAAAATCGGCGAGATAATGAAAATGGCTGTCGGCTTCCGAAAAGACGATACCGCTCTGCGCGACAGAGTTCAAAAGGCTTTCGACGAGATGATTGCCGACGGCACCGCCAAAGAAATTTCCGAGAAATGGTTCAACGCCGACTTGATTAAGTACAGCAAATGATTCTGTCGACGAAAAAAATTTGAGACCCGAAGTTTTAGAGCGTGTTGGTAAATTGCATTCGGCGCGTCATTGTTTTTAATTTTTTAGGATCTACTTTTTCTTTGCTGGTCCAAAGAAAAAGTAGCAAAAAGAAAGGACCTCTGACCGGCACGACGCAATCCTGCGTCTAACGCCGGCGGCGCGCGTCCATGCGCGCCGGGTCTCAGTTTCTTTCAACGCGACTTTGCCAACAGTCTCTAATCCGAGCCTCAATTTTTTTTTGCAGTTCAATTCGCATCGTCAGCAAGCCGCAAAAGTTTCAATTCAAATGGATCATCGGCTTTCGGCGGCGAATGATGTTTGGCGATAATCTTCGCCTCTTTGAAAAGCCCAATGCGTTGAAGTTTTTGCCCGCCCAATTCCGCGTGATGATGATAGACATAAAGCGCGTGATTGCCGTTAAGCTCCAGACGTTCGGCGAATTTCGGCGCAAAGGTCGTGACGAGTACGACGAAAATTTTCCCGCGAATCGTCAAGTCTCCGGCTTTCCTGCCAACGTCATGCAAGAGAGCACATCGAATCAAAAATTCACGGTCGACGCCGCGTTTGTCCTCAATGACGAGCCGTTCAATCGTGTAAGCCGTGCGCAAGCTGTGAACTTGATCGGCGACACTCATCGCGAAAAAAAGTTTCTGCTCATCGGCGTTTAGGTGCGCAGAAATATATTTGCCGTCGTCGACAGTGACACGCGCCGTCACTGCCCGAACAAATTGAAAAATTCTTCCAAAAACGCTCATGCCAAATAAATTAACTCCGTGCAAAATTTTTCCGCGCAAGATTTTTCGGCGTCCGATTGAGTTTGTGCCGTCAACGAAACTTCAACGACTTTGCCGGCCTTGCGAAGTTCAGCAGCCCGACGAATCGCCGCGACTTCTTGCCCTGCCGAGTAGCTCAAATAAAAATCTTTAGCCCGCGAATCGTCCGCAATGCCTTGAAATTTCCGCGCGTCCAAAACACGTTCAATGCCCAACGCAAATCCCGTGGCAGGACACGCCGCGCCGAAGTCTTTGAGCATGTGGTCATAACGTCCGCCGCCCGCCAACGTGTAGCCGACACCGTGAGCATAAGCCTCGAAGACCATGCCGGTATAATATTCAAAGTCGCGAATCAAGCCGAGGTCGAAAGAAATTTTTTCCGCAACGCCGTAAATCTCAAGCAGCCGATAAATTTCAGACAAGTTGTCGATTGCGCGGCGAGAACGTTCATTGTGCGCGAGTGATTGAGCCGTCGATAAAATTTCTCTGCCGCCTTGCAACGTCGGAATTTTTTTCAACGCGTCGTCAATGTCGAGTTTGTTCAGCGCAACGATGTCGTGTCGTTCGATTGCCGATTTGATTTGCGTTTGAACTGCGGGCGATAAATTTTCCATCAATCCTGCCGCGAATTCGACTTGACCCAAGCAAATTTTGAAGTCGACGAGTCCCGCGACGTTGAGAGCCTGCGCGGCAAGTGCGACAATTTCAGCGTCTGCAAAAGCGTTTGACACTCCCAAAAGTTCGACGCCTGCTTGATAGAATTCGCATTGACGCCCGGGCTGATTCGTGCGGAAGCGGAAGACGTTCGACAAGTAGGAGAGTTTGAGCGGCATTGACGAATCTTTTAAGCGATTGACGGCAAGTCTTGCGATTGGCGTCGTCATTTCGTGGCGCAGTGCTAACGTGCGATTGTTGCGGTCAAACATTTTGAAAAGGTGCGGCTCAATCACGCGCCCGCTTGACGTTGTGAGCGTTTCCAAATATTCCATTGTCGGCGTGACGACTTCTTCATAACCGAAGCTTGCGAAAAGTTGCGCCAATCTCAATTCGACTGCGCGTTTGGTCGCTGCCTCGTTCGGCAAAAAGTCTCGCGTGCCGTAAGGTGTCTCTAAAAGTCCTGTCATTGAAAAACCTCCGGTGCAAAAAATTAGGAGTGAGGAGTTAGGAGTGAGGAATTAAAAGCATCACCATTCAAACTCCTAACTCCTAATTCCTAATTAAACATCGCTCATTGTCAACGCCATGATAGCTTTTTGCGTGTGAAGTCGATTTTCAGCCTCGTCAAAGATAACGTGCGCATTGTCCTCTAAAACGTCGTCGGTGATTTCCTCGCCGCGATAAGCCGGCAAACAGTGCAGGACGATTGCATTTTTGCTGGCAAAGCTCAAAAGATTTTTGTTGACTTGATACGGCGCGAAAATTTTTTTGCGTGCGTCGTGTTCAGCTTCTTGTCCCATGCTCGCCCAAGTGTCCGTCGCGATGATGTCGGCGTCGCGAACAGCCTCAATCGGGTCTTGCGTCCACGAAAGTTTTGCACCGGTCTCTTCGGCGTCGGAAAGTGCGTTCTCGAAAACTTTTTGATTCGGCTTGTAATTTTCGGGCGTCGCAACGTTGAGCGTCATTCCGACTTTCGCCGCGCCGTAAAGATAAGAATTCGTCATGTTGTTGCCGTCGCCGACGTAAGCCATTTTCAACGCGCGGAAATTTT
>CAMNPA010000088.1 GCA_946547205.1 uncultured Selenomonadales bacterium
TTTTTCTTTGCTGCGCCCAAAGAAAAAGTAGCAAAAAGAAAGGGCGTCATCCGCCTAGCGTCGCATCCGGCGACGCGGTCGGCGGCGGCGCGCGTCCATGCGCGCCGGGTCTCAACTTCATTCAACGTGACTTTATTCGACAGCGAGAAATAAGGAGCGATTCATTTGGCTGATAAAAAATTTTTCGGTGCCGCGCAGGAACTTCGCATAATGTTGACTGACGCGATAAATCTCGGCAAGCCGCCAATGGAAATCGTGTTGGATTTGGCAAAAGCAGTCGGCGAACTTTCCGGCGAAGATTCTTACTATCAGACGACGCGCGAACAAATTTTGGCGGTGTATGGTCTCGTGCTCAAAGACGAATTCATTTTGAACGACGAGCTTGCCGAATTGCGTGCGCGACTGGAAAAAATTTCTGCGGCGTATGAAAATCCTGCCTTCAACGAGGAAGAACACATTCGCATCGGCTACGCGTTGGAACGTCACAAAAAAGAAATTGCGCGCCTTGAACAGACTATCGGGAAGTGATTAAATGGAATACAAATCGGGATTCGTCGCGGTCATCGGGCGACCGAACGTCGGCAAGTCAACGCTCATCAACAAAATCATCGGTCAGAAAATCGTCATCACGTCTGATAAGCCGCAAACTACACGCAGTCGAATTCAATGCATATTGACGCTCGACGACGCGCAGATAATTTTTCTCGACACGCCCGGCATTCACAAGCCAAAGTTCAAACTCGGCGAATACATGTTAAAGGCGGCGGAAGGCACGCTCCGCGAAGTCGATGCGATTTTTTTTGTGATTGACGCGACGGAAAAATTCGGCGGCGGCGAAAAATATATCCTCGAACGACTGAACACGACGACTAAGCCCGTGATTCTCGTCGTGAACAAAGTCGATTTGCTTGAACGTGAAAAACTTTTGCCGATTATCGCGGAATACTCTGCGCGGCGAAATTTTGCGGCAGTCGTGCCGATAAGTGCGGTTGAAGGTACAAACGTCGACGCGCTCATTAACGAGACGAAAAATTTTCTGCCCGAAGGCGTTCAATATTATCCAAACGATATGATTACCGATCAGCCCGAACGTTTGATTATCGCCGAGCTGATTCGCGAAAAAATTTTGCACGCCACGCAAGATGAAGTTCCGCACTCAATCGCCGTCGACGTGGACGAATTCACCGAACGCGATAACGGTATGATTTTTATTCGCGCGACGATTTATGTTGAACGCGACTCGCAGAAAGGAATTCTCATCGGAAAGAACGGCTCCATGTTAAAAAATATCGGTGCGGCGTCTCGACCGGAAATTGAAATGCTTTTGGGCGCGAAAATTTTTTTGGACTTGTGGGTCAAAGTCAAACGCGATTGGCGCAATTCCGTCGGCGCACTGAAAAATTTCGGCTTGAAAGATTTTTGAACGACTGATATAATACGCGCAGATATATGAGTCAAAATCTTAACCGTATCATGACGAAAAAAAATCCCCCAAGCAGGTTCTGCAAAAACCTTTTGGGGGATTCGTCATCTGGCGACGCAGTGAAATTGTTTCCTAAATTCGGCTTGAAAAAATTTTCGGCGTGATTTATAATACGTGCAGATAAAGATGCTGTAGAAGAATCAAGCAATTCCATCGGTTTCACAAACGCAAAAAAATCCCCCAAGCAGGTTCTGCAAAAACCTTTTGGGGGATTCGTCATCTGGCGACGCAGTGAAATTGTTTCCTAAATTCGGCTTGAAAAAATTTTCGGCGTGATTTATAATACGTGCAGATAAAGATGCTGTAGAAGAATCAAGCAATTCCATCGGTTTCACAAACGCAAAAAAATCCCCCAAACAGGTTCTGGTCGAAACCTTTTGGGGGATGCGTCATTTATAGACGCAGTGTAAGTGTGTTCGAATCAACGCCGCTTAAACAGGTAGTCGAGCACTTTGCCGATTCCGTGATGTATTATGGAGTTGCCCACTGTCTGTAGCAGCCATAGAAGAATCTCCACCGGTATCACCTCCTTTCCGTTAGCCGGATCGGAGATCGCGGCGATGATAACGACATTTTACGCCGCAAGAAAAAATTCGTCAACGCTTGAAAGATTTTTGAGCGGCTGATATAATACGTTCAGAGAAACCAGATAGTAAAATTCAATCTTACCAAAACGAGCGTGCCGCCTCCTGTCGTCTTGCCAACGATTGGAGGTTTCGCGTTTTATGCAAGAAAAAACCCGCCGATTTGCCTGTCGACGGGTTGCATCATTGAGGGATGCTTTGCAAAGTGCTCGAATCAGTGCCGCTTGAAGAAGTAGTCGAGCACCCTGTAGACGCCGTAAGCAATGACAGAGTCTACTACGGTTGTCGCTATGTACAAGAAAAAATTCGTCAACGCTTGAACGTCGGCAAGAGCAATGAAATTTTTATCCCGTCGCATTTCTGCAGGGATTTATTTTTTTGCGTGGAATAGGTTTGCAATTTAATTTGGTTGACAAGAGCTTGAGGAGATGAATCGATTTGAAAGCTGAAGGAATTTTGCCAACTGTCGGCAGTAAATTTGACGAGTTGACGGGACTTTATAACCGCGAGGCTTTTTTGAAGGAAGCGACGACGCTTTTGGGTGCGCGCTATGATGTCAGCTATTGCATCGTTTGCATGGATATAAGCTGTTTCAAAATCATAAACGACCTGTTTCACATGGACACCGGCAATTTGATTCTGCAGTCGGCGGCGGAATATTTCAAGGAGACGTTGAATCCGCGAACGACGCTTTGTTGTCGTGCAAGTGCCGATCATTTTATCCTGTGCATTCCCGCCGAGGAACTTCAGATTGAACAGATTATCAAGGATTTGGACAAGCGCATTCAAGATTTGCACATAAGCCACAACATTCCGTTCTTTGCAGGCATTTATTCCGTTGAGAAGCGCGACTTGCCCGTTGATCAAATGTGCGACCGCGCGAGCATGGCTCTCAAACGAATCAAAGGCAGTTATTTGACGCGCTACGCCTATTACGATGCGAAAATGCGCGACCAACTGATTGAAGAGCTTTTGATAACGAGCAACCTTGAAATTGCCTTGCGCGAACGACAGTTTACGATTTTCCTGCAACCGATTTTCGATCCGAAAAGAAATGCCGTCGTCAGTGCCGAAGCTCTCGTCAGATGGTTTCATCCGATTCACGGCATGGTTTCGCCGGGAAAATTTATTCCTGTCTGCGAAAAGAACGGCTTTATCGTGCGGCTGGATCGTTTCGTTTGGGAAGAAGCTTGTCGTTTTCAGCGCAAACGTCTCGACGAAGGCAAACAAATCGTTCCAATCAGCGTGAACTTGTCGCGCCTGAATTTCTACAGCTTAGACTTGCCCGAATTCCTGTCAATGCTTTTGGCGAAGTATGAATTGGAACCGTGGATGCTCAAGCTTGAAGTGACAGAGAGCGCGTACACCGACAATCAAGTTCAGCTTTTGGACATGATTCACACGTTCAAAGGGCTGGGCTTTTCCGTGTTAATGGACGACTTCGGCTCCGGCTATTCGTCGCTGAACATGCTAAAGGATATGCCGCTTGACACAATCAAAGTTGATATGGCGTTCATTCGCGAGCTTGAAAAATCCGAACGCGTCGCACTGATTTTGAAATTCGTCGTTCAACTTGCGGAGGCATTGGGCATGGGCGTCGTCGTCGAAGGCGTTGAGACTGAAAAGCAATGCAATTACGTTGCGAGCTTGGGCGAAGTTGCGATTCAAGGCTATTATTTTTCACGCCCGCTGCCGATGCCCGACTACGAAAAATTTTTGGATAAACACGAACTGCGTCCCGACAACATTTCGCGCACTTAAAAAATATTTGGAGATGTTCATATGCTAAAAAATGCACTCAACGACAGAAAGATATTGTTGGCAGTGATTTGCAAGAACGAATTGGAAATGCAACAACAAATCGAAGTTATGCAAACGATTCAGGTTGTCAATGCAGACAGATTTTTTGTAATTGAAATTTGTATGACGCTCTATGCCGGCAACATGGCAGCAACTTGCAATAACATTCGCAGGAACAGCGACGCAAAATATATCGTGTTCATCACGAAGCCGATAGCCGCCATGGAATATGACATTTTGATTTTGATGAGCAATGCTTTTCTTACTTATCCAAAGGTTGGGATTCTTGGTCTTATGGGCTCGGAAATGCCTCTAAGCGGCGACTGCACTCAAGCAGAAAGTATTTACGGTGCTTATTTTTACATGGACGAGGCAAATCAACTGCAAGCGTTCCTTGGCAAAATTCCGCTCATTTATCAATCGGTTCATGTCGTCGATCCAAGCTTCTTTGCGACTACAGACTACATTCTTTTCGACGAAAGAATGAGCGACGATTTTTTCTTGGCGGCTCAATGTTGTCGTTATCGTCAAAGCGGCTATGATGTCGGAGTACTTCACTTGGAAAATATCCCGGTTGTCTTCTCAAAAAACAGCTGCATGTATTCCAAAAATGCCGCCGATGAAAATTATAAGGCACAGCTGAAGTCCTTTAAAACTCTTTACAAAGACGTTGTGACGCCGCCGGTCAGCATTTGCATTCCCACTTACAATCAGCCGCGTTTCTTTGAAGTGGCTTTGCAGAGCGCATTGAGTCAAACCTACGAGAACATTGAAATAATCGTCGGCGACGACAGCACCAACGAAGATACCAAGAAATTAATTCAACCTTACCTAAAGCAATACGATAACATAAAATATTTTCATCACGGCAAACCGCTCGGCGGTCGCGGTTTGAAAAATACGATGTTCATTATAGAAAAATCTTCCGGAAAATATATTAACGTTCTGTTTCATGACGACGTACTGCATCCCGAAAAAATTTCCCGCATGATGGAATATTTTGTTCGTGACTTGGAAAATAAAATCGTCTTGGCTACATCTGCGCGGAATAAAATCGATGAAAACAATGAAGTCCTGACAAGAATGAATCCTTGGCAACCTTCAAGCGATGTGATTTTAAGCGGCGAAGACGTCGGCAGGAAAATCCTTTTTACAGGAGTTAATTTTATCGGAGAGCTTTCAACTGTTCTATTAAAGCGCGAAAGTCTTTTATCAAAGGATCCCGATACCGACGAAAAAATTTTTGATATAGGAATCTTTTGCGGCGTGCGAGACGTTGCCTATGGAGATGTGGGCACGTGGCTAAACGTTCTTAAATCCGGCGGCAAGTGCGTTTTCATAAAAGATACCTTGAGTGCGTTCAGACAACATCCGGCGCAAAATACTTACGATTTTTTCATGCAGTCGCGAATGCCGCTTGAATTCATGGGCTATATCACAATCTCTTGGCTCAACGGAATTTTCTTGCGCGATTTTGAAGAATATAAAACTTGTTGCAAACATTGGAATCTGTTTTTCATAAGCAAATCTTTCATAGAAGAAGCATTTATCGACGAGTCCGAAGAGATAAAGCTTGCCGTACGCATTTTGATAAAATTGCACAAGTTTATTCGTGAGGAAAAGTATGCCGAAGCTTTGGATTGTTCCATTCGATTTTTGCTGGATATGTTGTCGGAAAATAATTCCATACGTCCGCTCATCAAAAAGAACGCACAAACGGGACTTTGGGAAAAAGCCGACGATGGAATCATGTTGCACGGAATGTTGAGGTGTTGATATGCAAGTTGTGAAGTATATGTTTCAACCGCATGGCGACGAGCGCGGACAGTTGATAGCGTTTGAAGAGTTTAAAGACATTCCGTTCAGAATAAAGCGCGTCTATTACATGTACGACACGGCAAAAGGCGTCGTTCGCGGCAAACACGCTCATAAAAATTTGGAGCAGATTCTGGTTTGCATTCACGGCAGCTGCAAAATTTTATTGGACAACGGTCGCGAGAAAAAAGTTGTTCCGCTGGAAAAACCTTACGAAGGTCTTTACGTGGCAAGCAATATTTGGCGTGAAATGTATGATTTTTCCGCTGATGCCGTTTTACTCGTATTTGCTTCCGAACTTTATTACGAGGAAGATTACATTCGCAACTACGATGAATTTTTGAAGTTGGCGAAGTGTGAAGATACA
>CAMNPA010000089.1 GCA_946547205.1 uncultured Selenomonadales bacterium
TTTTTGCCGACGAAGATTTTTATCGCTTGAGCTACGATTTTTTCTACACGCTCGCTTACACTTTGCGAAAAGAAATTTTTCAAGCCGTCATGGACAAGGTTTTTTCCGCCACGATTGAAAAGCTCCGTCATAAGCAGAAAATCAAGCTCGCGTTCGTGACGGATCATGCGGCGACTTGGTGCGGCGATGAACTCTACAAACTCTTCGCGCAAAATCCACGCTTCGACACGACGGTTTTTCTCTGTCGCGGAATTGAATCGACCGTTCAAGACACCGTGCACGACCTTGAGCAATTTCAAGCCGCCGGAATAAACGTCGCGGGCATTTTTGATTTTGATGTGGACACGCCGCCGCAAGACGTTGTAATTTTTTTGCGACCGTATCTAAGCAATTTCTCGAAAAATTTTCAAGCCGACACTTTGACGCCGCAAACGCTTGGGATTTACATTCACTACTGCTACGAGACGACGACAGTGGATTATTACAACAGCCTCACTTTTTTGTTGACGTGGAAATTTTTCTTCGACACCGACTTGACGCGTAAACTTTTCGACGAGAATTGCGACGTTGGCATTCCGCGCGGAGTTTACAGCGGTTTGCCGAAGATGGATTATTTCTTCGACGAGGCAGCTCAAAAAAAATTTTCCGTGGAAAATGATTCGTCCCGACGCGAAAAAAATTATCTGGGCTCCGCATTGGACTCTGCCCAAATCTTCCTGCAATGAAATTTACGCAACCTTCCACCGGAATTTCCGATTCATGTACGAATTTGCCAAAGCACATCCGGAAACGTCGTGGGTTGTCAAGCCGCATCCGAGGCTGGAAATTTCGGCGGTTGAGGCGGGACTTTTTCCCGACTTTGACGCTTACGAAAACTATCTGCAAATGTGAAACGCTCTGCCCAATGCGCAAGTTTTTACGGGAGCATATTATCAGCCGATTTTCGCCACGAGTGACGGCATGATTCTTGACAGCGCGTCGTTCATCGCCGAATATCAATTCACGCACAAGCCGCTGATTTATTTGCTCAACGACGGCGCGACAAATTTCACTGAACTCGGCGAAAAAATCTTGAATGTTTCTTACATCGTCGACGGAAAAAATTTTGACGACATTGCCTTCGCGATTCAAACGATCTTTATTGACGGCAACGACCCGCTTAAAATCGAACGTCAAAAAATTTTCGACGAGCTGTTGAATTATCGGCAACACCACGGCTTGACGGCGAGCAGATTCATTTACAAGACCATCATCGACGAATTGGAGGCTTTACCATGAAAAAATTTCTTTCGGCAATTCTCTTTGCTTTGACGATTGTCACGGTTGCGCCCGCGCAGGCAAATTTCGACGTTGGCTTGAATCAAAATTTCAACGAACGCTTGGCTCCGGTGTCTTACATTTACGGCGGAAGAGTTGTCGGCATAAGCACTTACTTGTCGGTGCGCGAAAGACCGAACGTAAATTCCAGGGAAGTCCTGCGAATTCCCAACGGCACCAAACTTACTTTGCGAGTTTGCGCCAGTCCGGATTGATGGCAGGTTGTTTCCATCAACGGTAATTTTTGCGACGGAATCGGTTACGTGAGCGCGAGATACATCAGAATCGATTAAAAAATCTTTTCGGCGGCTTGAGGCTTTATCATGACTGAACTTGACTTTGCAAAAAAAATTCACGAGCTGGGCGGCGCGGCTTATCTTGTCGGCGGAGCAGTGCGTGATAAATTTCGCGGCGTTCCTGCGCACGACAGAGATTATTGCGTTACCGGCGTCGACGAAAAAAATTTTGCCGAGGCTTTTCCGCACGCGGAGAAATTCGGCAAATCGTTTCCCGTTTATTCCGTCGATATTGACGACGCTTATTGCGAAGTCGCCTTTGCACGCACTGAACGCAAAATCGGCGCGGGCTATCACGGCTTTGAAATTTTGTTTTCGCCCGACGTGACGCTTGAGCAGGATTTATATCGGCGCGACACCACGATTAACGCGATGGCGATTGAACTTTTGAGCGGCGAACTTGTCGATCCTTTCGGCGGACGCGAAGACGTGCTCAACAAAAAAATTCGTGCGGTCAGCGAACATTTCACCGATGATCCCGTGCGAGCATTGCGGGCGGCGCGGCAGGCTGCTCAATTCCATTTTGAAATTTGCGCGGAGACTGTCGAGGCGATGAATCGTTGCGGCGAAGAACTTGCCCATGAACCGACGGAAAGAATTTTCAACGAGCTTGAGACCGCATTGCGAACCGACAAGCCGTCAATTTTTTTTAGGAGTTTGGAACGGGCGAACTTGTTGGAAATAACTTTCCCGGAAATTTCTCAACTGCGCGGTAAAATTCAGCCGATACTTTATCATCCCGAAGGCGACGCTTACGAACACACGCTAAAAATTGTCGACGACGTGGCTGCGGTCAATCCAAAACCTATGGTCAGATTCGCGGCACTCGTTCACGACCTCGGCAAAGGACTCACACCGCCCGAAATGTTGCCTCATCATTATCTGCACGAAAAACGCGGGCTTGAACTGCTAAACCAAATGAATCGTCGTATGACATTGCCCGGCGAGTGGAAAAAATCTGCGGCGTTTGTCATTCGCGAACACATGCGCGCACCACGACTCAAAAAGCCCGGTAAAATCGTCGAACTGCTTTTGAGCGTGAACAGTTTGAAACTCGGCGTGAAAGATTTTTGCGACATCATTCGCATTGACAATCACGGATTGCCGCCATATCTCGAACACGCGCAGGAAATTATCGACGAGCTGTTGAAAATTGGCGGTAAGGACGCGCCGCCGGAACTTGTCGGCAAATCAATCGGCAAATGGATTCACAACGCGCGAATTCATCGTTTCGTTCAGATTTATTCAAAACGTGGCGAGCTTTTCAATCAGTCGACAATGTGAGCGCGACCGCCGAAGTCAGTCGACTAAAAACATAAATCGAAAGGATTGATTTGATGGAAGCCGTTATTTTGCCGTACAAGGGCAAGCAGCCCAAAATTGCAAAGGACGTTTTTGTCGCGCCGAATTCATCTGTCGTCGGCGAAGTTGAAATTGGCGCAGGCTCCAGCATTTGGTTTGGCGTCACGGTGCGCGGAGACTTTCAGCCCGTAAAAATCGGTTGCTACACGAACATTCAAGACAACTGCACGGTGCACGTCATGGGCGACACGCCGACCGAAATTGGCAACTACGTCACAATCGGGCACAACGCAATCATTCACTGCCGCAAAATCGGCGACGACTGTTTAATCGGCATGGGCTCGATAATTTTGGGCTATTCGGAGATCGGTCACAACTGCATTATCGGCGCGGGCACTGTCATCACGCAATACAAAAAAATTCCGAACAACTCGCTTGTCTTCGGCAATCCGGCAAAAATCATGCGTGCTTTGCGTGAAGATGAAATCGCCGCGTTGAGAGCCTCTGCCATGCATTATTACGAGTGCGCCAAAGAATACGTCGTGCATTTGGGTATGACTGCCTGGCGCGATTAAAACAGTTTGGAGTTTGGAGTTTGGAGTTAGGAGTTTGGAGAGAAAATTTTTTGCGGGAATGCTCGTCGCCGGAATTTTATTCGCCGGTTGTGCAAAGGACGTTGAGCCGCCTAAACCGCCCGTCGTCAAAGTTCAGCAAGTCAAACTTTCCACCGCCGCGCAGGAAGAAAATTATTCGGGCGTCGTTCGTGGTCGCTACGAAACAAATTTGTCGTTCCAAGTCGGCGGCAAAATCATTTCGCGCGACGTGCAGACAGGCTCGCGCGTTCGTGCCGGAGAAATTTTGATGACGCTCGATCCGAAAGATATCGTCGAACAATCGCACAGCGCATCGGCTCAAGTCGCCTCGGCTCAAGCTCAACTTCAGCTCGCCAAATCGAATCTTGACCGCTACACGGAACTTTTCAAATCGGAAGCAATCGCCGCCGCAGTCTTGGAGCAATACAAAACTCAATATTACGCCGCCAAAGCCGCTTACGATGCCGCAAAAGCTCAAGCTCAACAAAGTCAAAACGCGCTCGAATATACGACGTTGACTGCAAATGCCGATGGTGTAATTTCAAACGTCAATGCGGAAGTCGGGCAAGTTGTTGCGGCGGGACAAACTGTTTTGACGCTCGTGCAGACTGCTGAACTTGAAGTCGTCGTCAACATTCCCGAAAACAAAATTTCCGCCGTGCAAATCGGGCAACGCGTCTCGATAAATTTTTGGGCGAATAATGACGTTGTGAGCGGAACTGTTCGCGAAATTTCTCCGATGGCTGATTCTGCGTCGCGCACGTTTGCCGTGAAAATTTCTCTGCCCGAATTGCCGCCGAATCGAATTCAACTCGGCATGACCGCCAACGTTTTGATGACTGCCGAAAATTTTCCGAACGCGATTATTTTGCCGATGAGCGCGATTTATCAGACGGGCGACGTTGCGCAAGTTTGGATTGTCGACGACGGCAAAGTTTCGTTGCGAAAAGTTGAAGTCACTGCCTTTGACGGTAACAATGTTCGCGTGCGCGGACTCAAGTCGGGCGATATTGTCGTTGTTGCGGGCGTTCACAAGTTGCGCGACGGTCAAGACGTTAGGACGAATTAGGAATTAGGAATGAGGAATTGGGAATTAGGAATTTAACGGAAGTCTCGCTCAACAATAGAAGTCTCGTCTGGTATTTTATCGCCGTGGCAGTCGTCGGCGGAATTTTTTCTTACTTCGCGCTCGGTCGCATGGAAGATCCAAAATTCGTCGTGCGTCAAATGATTGTCGCCGCTTATTGGCCCGGCTCGACCGCTTACGAAATGCAGGAGCAAGTTACCGATAAGCTCGAAAAAAAATTGCAAGACATTCCCGGACTCGACAACTTGAAAAGTGAAACTCGGCCCGGCTCAACAGTGATTTACGTCGAACTGAACGAAAAACTTTCTACGGAGCAAATTCGTCCGACGTGGCGCGACGTGCGAAACTACTGCAAAGACATCACGGACTTTCCCGAAGGCGTCATCGGACCATTTTTCAACGACACCTACGACGACGTTTTTGGATCGGTTTATGCTTTGACGGGCGACGATTTTTCTTACGAAGAGCTGCGCCGATATGCCGAAGAGATTCGCCGATTGCTTTTGACTGTCGACGACGTGAAGAAAATTAATTTGCTCGGCGTGCAGAGTGAAATTGTTTACGTCGAAATTGAGCTGATGAAACTTTCCGAACTCGGCATAAGCCCGCAAGTCATTTCAAACACGCTCGCCGCGCAAAATTCGATGACGCCCGCAGGAATGGTTGAAACTTCAAGCGACAACGTTTATCTGCGCGTGACGGGCACTTTCGACGACGTGAACGAAATAAAAAATCTGCCAATCAACGCCGGCGGGAAAATTTTTCGGCTCGCGGACATTGCAAAGATTGAACGACGATTCATTGAGCCGCCCGAACCAAAAATGTTTTTCAACGGACAGCCCGCGATTGGAATTGCAGTTGCGATGGAAGACGGCGGAAACATTTTAAAGCTCGGCGAAAATCTGCGCGGCATCACGGAGAAAATTCAGCAGGAATTGCCGCTCGGACTTGAACTCAATCAAGTGTCGAATCAACCGCAAGTCGTCGAAAAATCAATCGGCGATTTTGTCGAGACGTTGCTTTTGGCGATTGTGATTGTCCTCGGCGTAAGCTTTGCAAGTCTCGGCGTGCGGACGGGCTTGGTCGTCGCGGGATGTATTCCGTTGGTGCTGGCGGGAACGTTTTGTTTCATGTACGCGCTCGGAATTGACCTGCACAAAGTTTCGCTCGGCTCGCTGATAATCGCGCTGGGTTTGCTCGTCGACGACGCGATAATCGCCGTGGAAATGATGAGCGTGCAACTGGAGCGAGGGCTGAGCAGATTCGACGCGGCATGCCACGCCTTCAACGTGACGGCAAAACCAATGCTGACCGGCACGCTGATAACTTGCGCGGGCTTCATTCCGGTCGCGTTCGCCAAGGGAATCGCCAGTGAATTTTGCCGCGATATGTTTTGGGTCGTGAGTATCGCGCTGATTTTGAGCTGGATTGTTT
>CAMNPA010000090.1 GCA_946547205.1 uncultured Selenomonadales bacterium
AGAATATCAGCTAAAAAATTTTTTGACAAGGTGCAAGGGGAATTATAACTTGCGTTGAAGATTAGATTTGCAATTTTTATCCCGCGAATTGCCGATTGACTTTTGGCAATGCACACGATATATTTTCAACTGCTTGGGATTTTTTTCAGAAATTATTTTGTACCAATGGACACTGCAGAAAGGTGAGTGAATCGTAAGTGCTTGAACAGATATTCAGTTCGGCGAATTTTGATTATCTGCCACGAGCAATGACGGCGGCGAGCATCAGACAGGAAGTCATCGCCAACAACATTGCCAACGTTAACACGCCGAACTATCGCAAATCCGTCGTGGACTTTGAAAGTCTCTTGGCGAAAGAAATTTATGGTGACGAGCCCGACGGCAAATTGAAAATGGCAAGGACGCACGATAAACACCTTCCTTTTGTACCGCTAAATTTTCACGCTGAACCTACAATCACTCAAGACCACTCGACGATAATGCGCGTGGACGACAACAACGTTGATATTGATGTTGAAATGGCGACGTTGGCGAAGAATCAGCTCTATTACAATGCGATTGTCACAGAATTTAGCGGACACGTCAGCCGCTTGAAAGGCGCAATTACCAGCAACGGACAATGATCAATGAGCAATTAGGAATGAGGAATTAGGAATGGGAATGTTTCTAGGAATTGACGCCGCTGCTTCCGGTTTGACTGCCGAACGTTTGCGCATGGACGTTATTTCAAACAATATCGCCAATGCAAACACGACACGCACCGATCGCGGCGGAGCTTATCATCGTCGATTCGTCGTCTTTGAACCGCGAACTCGTGAACCGAAAACTTTTGAGCAAACTTTATCGCGAGCTATCGGCTTGACAAATAAAACCGGCGAAGGCGTCCGCGCAGTTTCAATCATGGAAGACACGACGCAAGGCCCGCTTGTTTACGACCCCGGTCATCCCGACGCAAATGCTGACGGTTATGTTGAAAAGCCCAACGTCAACATCGTTCAAGAAATGGTCGACATGATAACCGCGCAACGTGCCTACGAGGCTAATGCCACGTCGATAAACGCCGCAAAAGCTATGGCGACCAAAGCTTTGGACATCGGCAAGTGAACGGCTTGAAAAAATTTTTTCACGGCTCCGAGTGCCAAAAATATTTGCCATTATCTTTTTAAGTGTTATAATCGTTCAAGTGTAAGCAAGTCTGGTTTACGAAAAGGAAGGTGAAACGATGGCTATAACACCGTTGGAAATGACGCCTGTGCAAATGAGCGCGCGCAGTCATCTCAACGAACAACCAAAAGTCGACGAGCCCGTTAAAACTTTCGGGGAATTCATGGTCGACGCATTGAAAAAGACAAACGAGCTTGAACTCGAATCCGAACGGCTGAACGCGGCGTTGGCGGCGGGCAGGATAGAGGATATTTCTCAAGTAGTGGTTGCCTCTCAAAAAGCGGAAATCGCGCTCCAATTAACGCTCCAACTGCGAAACCGTGCGACGGCGGCATATCAAGAAATCATGCGTATGCAGGTATAAGGATAATTAGGAATTAGGAATGAGGAATTAGGAATTGTTTTTTCATTGCTAATTGCTCGTTGCTAATTGCTAATTGACCGAAAGGACTGAGTTTATTGGCGAATTGGAGAGAGCGGCTCCGGGAGCTTTGGAATCGCTACGACAACAAGCACAAATATATTTTCATCGGTGCAATTATCGCCGTTGTGCTTGCCTTCGCGGGAATAAGCTTCTGGTACGGCAGCAAACCCGACTATGTGCCGCTGTATACCAATTTGGAGACGAAAGACGCCGGCGACGTTGTGAACAGCCTGAAAGAAACGGGCGTGCCCTATGAATTGGTTGAAGATAAACGCGGCTCGACAATCCTTGTTCCTGCCAATCAAGTACACAATCTGCGACTGGATTTGGCGGCGGCGGGACTTCCTCGCGGCAACAAAGGCTTTGAACTTTTTGACGACAGCAAATTGGGCGTCACGGAGTTTCAAAACAAAATCAATTATCTTCAAGCTCTGCAGGGCGAATTGACTCGCACGATTGAACATTTGGACAGCGTCGAAAAGGCGCGAATTCATATCGTCTTGCCGGAAGACAGCCTCTACAAAAAAAATGAAAAGCCCGCTACTGCCTCAATCCTGCTCATGTTGAAGCCGGAAACGAAGTTGACTAAGCCGGAAGTCAAAGGCATTGTCAATTTGGTAAGTCACAGCGTTCAAGGGCTCGCGCCCGAAAACATTACAATCGTCGACGAACAGGGCAACATTCTAAACACCAACGACGAAGATGAACTTGAGCAACAGAACGCGCAGAATTTAAAGGCTCTCAACCAGATTGAAATGACAAAACGAGTCCGCGACCACATTCAGCAGAACGTTCAAACAATGCTCGATAAGACTTTGGGCGAAGGAAATGCTTTCGTGCGTGTGAGCGTGGAACTTGACTTCGACGACAAAAAAATTGACCGGCAGACTTTCACGCCCGTGGTTGACGAATCGGGCATTATCCGCAGTCAACAGGACATTGCCGAAACTTACAGCGGCGAATCAAATGTTCCCGGCGGCCCGGCAGGCGTTCAAGGCAATATTCCCGGTTACGTCGCCGAGGACAGAACTGCCAACGCCGAATATGAGCGCAAGGAGTCAACGCGCAACTACGAGATTAACGAAGAGAATCAGAAAATCATCGCGTCGCCCGGCTCAATTCGTCGCCTGACCGTTGCCGTTTTGGTCAGTGATGAAATTACCGAACTGCAACAGGAAGGACTTTTGAGAGCGGTAAGTTCTGCGGCGGGTATCAATGAAGAGCGCGGAGACACCATTTCAGTCGAGCCAATGCCGTTCAATACCGACCTGCGTGATCAACGTGAGGCTGAGGCGCGGCAAGAACAATTACGCAAAGACAGGATTTTGTACACGGAGATTGCGGCCATGATTTTAATTGCGGCTCTGCTTTTGGGCGGGTTCCTCATGTATCGCTGGAAGAAACGCAAAGAACGTCAAGCGGAATTGGAGGCAAGGCTCGAAGCTGAACGAAAAGCTCGTGAAGAAGCCCGACTCGCCGAAGAAGCTCAAAGACGTGCCGAAGAAGCCGAGCGGCGTATTGAAGCTGAAGCACGAGCCGAGGCTATTGCCAATGAAGAAATTGAAGACGATAAATTAACGCCCGACGAAAGACGTATTCGCAACGAACGCCAGGCGATTCTCGACCTTATCGACAAAAAACCGGCTGAAGTTGCTTGGCTTGTGAAGACGTGGCTCATCGAAGACGAATAATTCAGCGACTAGTGGTTAGTGGTTGGTGATTAGAAAAGGCTAATCGCTAACCGCTAATCACTTTTTCTTTTGAACGGAGGATAAAACATGCCCGATTTGTTAAGCGATATGTACAGCGACCCGAAACCTATGACTGCTCACGAAAAGGCGGCAATTCTTTTCATCGCGCTCGGCGGAGAATACGCATCAAAAGTTTTCGCGCACATGGACGAGGACGAGATTGAAGCGATAACGCTCGACATTGCAAACAATAAACACGTCAGCATTGAAAAGAAGAACAAAGTTATCAGCGAGTTTTATCAGCTGATGATGGCGAACGACTACATTTCAACGGGCGGTCTTGAATACGCGCAGGACGTTTTGGAAAAGGCTCTCGGTGCGGAAAAAGCCGGAGATATTCTTAAACGCTTGACGACGAGCTTGCAAGTGCGACCGTTTGAATTCCTGCGCAAGGCGGACAATTCGCAGCTCTTGAGTTTCTTGCAGAATGAACATCCGCAGACAATCGCGCTGGTTATGGCGTACCTTGATCCGCAACAAGCCGGTATCGTTATGACGGGACTGCCGATAGATTCGCAAGCCGACGTTGCAAAACGTATCGCGCTCATGGACAGGACTTCGCCTGACGTTGTGCGCGAGATTGAACGAGTGCTTGAGAAAAAATTGTCGTCAATGTCAATGCAAGACTTCACGAGTGCGGGCGGCGTTCAATCTGTCGTCGAAATTCTCAACCGCGTTGACCGTGCCACAGAACGTGCAATCATTGAATCGTTGGAAGTCGACAATCCCGAACTTGCCGAAGAAATCAAGCAGCTCATGTTCGTCTTCGAGGATATCGTTATGCTGGACGATCGTTCCGTGCAGATTGTTTTGCGCGAAGTTGACACGAAAGAACTTGCCCTTGCAATGAAGGCGACGAACGACGAAGTTACCGCGAAAATTTACAAGAACATGTCCAAACGCGCCGCCGATATGCTCAAGGACGAACTCGAATACATGGGCCCGGTCAAGATTCGCGACGTGGAAGAGGCGCAGACCAAAATTGTCAACGTCATTCGCACGCTCGAAGACAAAGGCGTTATCGTTATCGTTCGCGGTCAAGGAGAGGGTATGCTTGTATAATAAAAACATTGTGCGATATATGACGGTCGGCGAGCCTGTGATTATCGGTGCAAGACCAAAGCCCGAACCTGAGCCGGAGCCTGAACCCGAAGTCGTCGACGAACCGCAAGAAGAAATTCCCGAGCCGGAGCCGGAGCCCGAACCTGAACCTGCCATTCCGCAAGAAGTGTTGGATAAAATTTACGCCGAAATTGAAGAGATTGAGCGCAAGTCCCGGCTCACGGAAGAAATTTTGCACGAAGCTCAAGAGACCAAAGCTCAAGCTCAAAAAATCAAAAAGCAGGCGCAAAAAATTCGTGACGATGCTCGCGCCGAATCAGAGAAAATCGTTGCCGACACAAAACTTGAGGCTGAAAAACTCCTTGAGAAAGTTCGTAAGGAAGGCTACGACGACGGCTACAAGGAAGGCAAAGAGCAGGGCATTAAAGACGGCAAAGAGCGCATTGAAGACGAACTCGCCGACATTGTCCGCCAAGCCAACGACAACGCGCAGAAAACCATTCAAGACGCCAAAGAGCAGACGGCTGAATATTTCATTCGCGCGGAAGATGATATTGTTAAAGTCGTGATGATGGCGATTGAAAAAATTTTGCCGCAACATTTCCTTGACGTGCCGCAAGTCGTTCTGCCCGTCGTGAGAGAAGCGATTAATCACGTGCGCGACCAAAAGGAAATTAAAATTCACGTCGAGCCGTACAGCTACGATTTAATTTTGATGGCGCGAAGTGAATTTCAATCCATGATGACCGACGGCACCGCGATTGTTGAAGTTGTCTCCGATGAAGCGTTAAAGCCCGGCGATTGCGTCATTGAAACTCCTAACGGCGGCGTCGACGCGAGACTTTCCACGCAGCTTGACCTTATGAAAAAAGCCGTTCAAAGCGTGCTCAACAAATAAGAGGTGTTTTATCGTGTCGAACGAAGAAAAAATTTTAGCCATGTTGACCAAAATGCGCGACGACTTGGAAGAAATTATATCTTTGATCGAAAATAAAGCTCAACCACAAAATAAGCTCTCACAGCGCGAAGTCTTTGAAGAAATGGCAAATTTACTTGACGACGACGAAAAAGATTTTCTCGGACGTTATCAGCGAATGGAGCAAGCCCGTAAGGATGCATTTTGTGAACGCGACACTTGGATTTTGCCCGCCAATCCCAACGATTACGACGTTGACGCCGCCTTTCGCGAGCTTAAGATAGTCGAATGGGTGCAGCCGCGTTCGCTGAAAAATATCAAGCTGGGCGATTTTGTTTATATCTACGAAAGTGCGCCCGTCAAAGCGATTCGTTGGAAATGCAGAGTCGGGCTTGTCAATGTAGAAGTTTCAGAGATTGACGACAGCAAATTTTCACGAACAGGCACAGCATTGAATGAAGGACCTTTCATTTGGCTGGAGGCTTTGTGCGAATATAACGTTGGCGACAGTTTTTCATACGCTGAACTTCGCAAAAACGGTTTGAATTCGACAATCAGAAGCCCGATGAAAGTTAAGGGACAGCTACTGAATTACTTGAAAATTATTGACGAAATGGCGGATAGAAATGAGCGCAATTAAAAACGACATCAACCTGCAAAAACTTCGCAACGCTATCGACGAGTGCAAGACGATTAAATTGACGG
>CAMNPA010000091.1 GCA_946547205.1 uncultured Selenomonadales bacterium
ACGGAAAAATTTGGTTAAATCTTAGAGGCAGGGACGTTCGCGACCCGGACGACAATTCCAAAAAAATTTCGTACTGGATTGACTATACTAAGCTCGCGATAAACGACCGAACGATTTTCGACACTCTGACTCCTACTTGGCACGACAAACCTTATCAGCACATCATAAACGCCAAAGCCGACGAGGAAATTAAAATTCAAGTCGAGTGGCAACCGCACAGGAGCGACACCGTCGAAATTCCGCCGAAAGTCACAGCTCCTTCAAGCAACGCCGTCAAACCTAAAGTTGAGCCTAAACCTGAATACGAAACTGCCAGATTAGACGTTAAGTTTGTGTCTCGAACAGGTTACGGCGATTTTAAAATCCTTTCTATATCTGATGATAATGCTGACGTGTCAAAACCTTCGTGGTTGCAAAAGGACGGCATAGGTTATACGATTCAATCCGACGCCGGAAAGTTGGAGTTCATCGCCAAAGCCACTGTGGACGGTAAACTTAATTGCAATCTCAAAGGAATCGTTGTTGCCAATCCCCATGATCCAACTCGGCGAATTCCTTATCGCGTGTACTATACCAACTTGACCATAAACGCGGAAACGATATTCAACACGATTGTACCTGCTTGGAACGACAGACCTTATCGCCACAGCATGGATGTTAAAGCCGGCGACGAAGTTAAAATTCATGTCGAGTGGCAACCGAAGAGCAACAATGTTTAAAAAATTTTTTCCCGATATGGTCACGACGCTTTAATACTTTTGCAAAAAAAAAATTCTCGTCACTTCACGGAGTGGCGGGATTTTTTTTGCACACTGTGATAAAATTCGCGACGTAAAAATTTTCACGGAGGACAAGGTTAATGACGACAAGCAACCGAATTTGTTCGCTGGACATGCTGCGCGGGATACTCGTTGCGGCAATATTTTTCTTCGACGTGCCGCCCGCCGACATGTATCCGATTCTCATGCACAAAGCCTGGCAAGGATTTTCCGTCGCCGAAGTCGGACTGCCGCTGTTCGCATTCATGATGGGTACATCAATGGCAATTTCCTTCTCGCGTCGCACACCGTCAATGAAAAGTCTCGTCAAGCGTGCGGCGATAATTTTCGCGCTGGGATTATTTTTGGGAACGTTGATACCGCTCTGCTCGCTGATACTCGTCAAGACGTTCACCGTGGAAAATTTCATCAACGACGCGATTTATCACGGAAGATTTTTCGGCGTATTGCAAAGGCTCTCGATAACATATCTTTTCGCCGTGATGATTGTCCGTTCGATAAAAAGTGACGCCGGGATTTTGGCCGCGACGTTTGCATTGCTGATTGTGTCATCGATTGGATTTCACATTTACGCGCCCGATAATCCTTTTTCGCCCGAACACAACATCAGCCGCGCAGTCGATTACATAATTCCCGGCGCGAATCATATTTACATGGAGACGCACGATCCCGAAGGTCTTTACGGTTGCATTGCGGGCACGTCGTCGGTTTTATTCGGTTATCTCGCGGGAAAAATTTTAATCGACAACGCGCCGCTCAACGACAGAATTTTTCTGATGAGCGTTGCGGGAATTTTATTTCTGATTGTCGCGGGACTGTGGAGCTTCACGGACATTGTCTCGAAGAGAATTTGGACTTCGCCATACGCGCTGATAAACGCCGGACTGGATTATTTGTCGCTCGCGCTGTGCATGAAAGTTTTCGACACGTCGCCGCCCGTGAAAAAAATTTCTCTGCTGCTAATCGCTTTGGGCAAGAATCCGTTATTTTTCTTCTGCGCAAATCTCTCCGCCGCGATATTTTTGTACATTTTGCCCGTCGGCGACACGAACGCTTATTTCTGGATATTTGAACACACGACGAAAAATTTAATCTCGCCCGAATTCGGCACGACGCTTTTCTGTACAATGTGGACGCTGTGTTGGTTTCCGCTCGCCGAAATTTTCCGCAGGTTTAACATCGTCATAAAAATTTGATTGACCGTTGCGGAAGTGTAAGTTGCTCGCCGCCCTTAAATAATTTCCAAAGCGTTACAATGTTTTTTCAGCAAGCTATGTTAAACTTGCAAAGCTTACTTAGAAATTTTTTTCACGGAGGGAAAGCACATGTTTGAAATTGACGACAACACTTTAGACCAGTTCGCGAAGATAAAAGTAATCGGCATAGGCGGCGGCGGCTCGAACGCTGTGAACAGAATGATTGAGTCGGGACTGGAGGGCGTGGAATTCATTGCAGTCAACACCGATTCGCAGGCACTTTTGATGAGCAAAGCACCGAAAAGAATGCAGATTGGCGAAAAGTTGACTCGCGGACTCGGCGCAGGTGCTCGACCCGAAATTGGCGAACGTGCCGCGCAGGAAAGTCGCAACGATATTTTGGAAGCTCTTCGCGGTTCGGACATGGTGTTTATCACGGCAGGCATGGGCGGCGGCACAGGAACAGGTGCTGCTCCCGTCGTCGCCGAATGTGCTCGCGAAGTCAACGCATTGACCGTTGCAGTCGTCACCCGTCCGTTTACTTTTGAAGGTCCGAAACGTAAGAAGAACGCCGACATGGGCATTGAAAAACTCAAAAAAAACGTCGACGCGATTATCACAATTCCGAACGACAGATTGTTGCAAGTCGTCGACAAGAAAACTCCGATGACCAAAGCTTTTGTCATTGCCGATGATATTTTGCGTCAAGGCGTCAAGGGCATTTCCGATTTGATAGCCGTTCCCGGCGTCATTAATCTTGACTTCGCTGACGTGCAATCAATCATGAACAATGCCGGCTCCGCGTTGATGGGCGTCGGCGAGGCGTCGGGCGACAATGCTGCCGTTGAAGCCGTCAAGAAAGCCATCGCGTCACCGTTGCTTGAAACCAGTGTTGACAGTGCACGCGGAATTTTGCTCAACTTCATGGGCGCGACCGATTCTCTGTCAATGATTCAAGTAAACGAGGCGTCAACGACTGTACAAGAGGCGGCTCATCCCGATGCGGAAATTATTTGGGGCGTCAGCGTCGACGATTCGCTCGGAGATACGATTGTCGTTACGATTATTGCCACGCGTTTTGGCGATGAAGACGAATCCGCTCAACCCGAAATTCCGCCGACAAAATTTTATCCGCCGCCGGGGCAAAGAACTTCGCAACCTGTTCAGCCCGCGCAGAGACCGCAACAGCAATTCAATCAACAGCAATACAATCAGCAACAATACAATCAGCCGCAGGAGCCGCAACCTTACAATCGGACTTCGCAACCTAAGCAAGACGACAATCAATCCGACAAGAAAAATCCGTTCGCCGGCATAATTCCCGACTTCTTCAACAGCAACCGGCGCAACAGACGCTAAAAATTTTGACGGAGGATTGATTATCGTGGTAGGAAACAGTTTCAACAATCGATTCGTGAAAGTTAAAGTTATCGGCGTCAACACCTCCGACGGCGCAAAAAATTCGGGCGGGCTTTCCGCCCTTAATTGTATGTTGGAGAAAAATTTGGCGGGCGTGAATTATTTGGCGATTGACAGACACGACACAGCCAATTTGTCGACGTGCAACACCGCGCACAAATTCCGACTGCTTGACACCGACGACGAGAAAAATTTGACGGACAACTTGAGCGGAGCAGATTTGATTTTCGTCGTTGCTGACGCTGTCTGGGAAAATATCAAAGTCGTTGCGCTCGCGGCTCATTGTGCGAAAAAAATTGGCGTGCCCGTGATTTTCATTGCCGGCGGAAATTTTGACGATGCCGAGGACGAAATTATTTTCGATGCGCTCGTTAAGTTGCCGAGTAAAAATTTTGAATTCGACGCCTGCAAAGTTCTGCAGAATTTTGTTGAAGTCTTGACGTTGCCCGGTCAACCGCGACTTGACGTGAAAGACTTTGCCGACCTGTTGAAAGATTCTGCGGCGATTATCGGCTACGGCGAACGCGACGGGAAAAATTCCGTTGTCAAATCTGCAAAAGCCGCCATTGAACACGCCGAAACGTCGACGGAAAATTTCAAGTCCGCGAAAAAAATTCTGTTCAACGTCACCGCGTCGAAAGGCAATTTGTCGCTTGAAGAGGCTCAAAAACTTTCCAACTTGCTCAAACGTCATGCACCGCGCGCAGAAATTTCATTCGGTTTTTCGGCTGATGATTGGCTCGTCGACAATGTGAAGTTCCTGCTTGTCGCCGCCGTTTAAAAAAATTTTTGGAGGAGATTTTTATGGATGCAACTTTGAAAGTCGTACTCGATCAATACTTCGACGGAGCGTCAAAGCTCAAACCAAACGTCTTCGTGCCCGTGCGCAATAATCGCGTCGAGGAACCGCTAATCGATGCGTTCTTCAGCGAAACGGAACCTTCAACGCTTATCATGAGCGACAGTCAAGAAATTTTTGAGGGCGATATTCTCGTTTATCCGAAGACGCGCCAATTTTGCTACGTCGACGACATTCGCCACATCGTCGGCAAAGGAATTTACATCGTTCACTATCACACGAAGTATCAGCGCAAAGCTCGTGAGCCTTTCGACGATTGAACGCAACTCGACATCAAAAAGACTTCCGCAAGAAAATTCTTCGCGGGAGTTTTTTTAATTCATTGCCCGCCGTCCTTGACTAGAGTTAAGTCCAAACTGTATCATTAGGCAATATAACGTACTACAAAGTTTTTTTAGGAGGTGTTATCCATGCAGGAGGCAATGCAAAAATTCGGACGCTTCCTTAGCGCGATGGTCATGCCAAATATCGGCGCGTTCATTGCTTGGGGCTTCATCACTGCACTTTTTATTCCTGCGGGCTGGATACCTAACGAGGGTCTGGCTGAACTCGTCGGACCAATGGCGAAATGGTTGCTGCCTACGTTAATCGGATTCACGGGCGGCGAAGTCGTCTACGGTCATCGTGGCGGTGTTGTCGGCGCAATCGCTACTGCGGGCATCATCGTCGGCACTGATATTCCAATGTTCATGGGCGCAATGATTATGGGTCCGATTGGCGGCGTCGCGATTAAAAAATTCGACGAGGCGGCTCAAGATTCAATTCCCGGCGGCTTTGAAATGCTCGTCAACAACTTTTCGGCGGGTATCCTCGGCGGCATTCTTGCCTGCGCGGCTTACAGTTTTGTCGGGCCGTTAGTCAGCAGTTTGACGGACGGATTAGCCTCGGCAGTCGGTGCAATCGTCAGCGCGGGACTTTTGCCAATCGTTTCAATCCTTGTCGAACCTGCGAAAATTTTGTTCCTTAACAACGCAATCAATCACGGCGTCTTTACACCGCTCGGCATGCAACAGGCTCAAGAAGTCGGCAAATCGGTTTTCTTCATGATTGAATCGAATCCCGGTCCCGGCTTAGGCGTGTTGCTCGCGTATTCGCTCTTCGGTGTCGGCAATGCAAGAGGCTCGGCTCCCGGCGCGGTTATCATTCATTTCTTCGGCGGCATTCACGAAATTTATTTCCCGTATGTTCTCATGAAACCCACGCTGATTCTTGCGGTTATGGCGGGCGGCGTCACGGGCGTTTTCACATTGACATTGCTCAACGGCGGTCTCGTTGCTCCTGCAGCTCCGGGCTCATTCATCGCGATTATGGCTATGACGGCTCCAGGTGCTTACTTCGCGAACATTGCGGCGGTCGCGGCGGCGGCAGGCGTAAGTTTTGCGGTCTCGTCAATTTTCATCAAAGCTACTGCGGCGGCTGATGCTCAAAAGGAAGATGCTCTCGAAGCGGCTCAAGCAAGCATGAAGTCCATGAAAGCGGCATCCAAAGGTCAGTCGGTCGAAGGCGAAAAACAAGTTGCCGGCAAAGACATCAAATTTATCGCTTATGCTTGCGACGCGGGCATGGGCTCAAGTGCATTGGGTGCGGCGGCTCTGCGTAAAAAACTTCACAAGGACGGCTACAAACACATCACCGTTAAAAATTTCGCAATCGGCAACATTCCCAAGGACGCGCAGATTGTTGTAAGCCACGAGAAACTTGCCGAACGTGCACGCGCCGATTCTCCGCAAGCCGAACACATTTGGGTTAAAGACTTCAC
>CAMNPA010000092.1 GCA_946547205.1 uncultured Selenomonadales bacterium
CTTCGTCGCTGAAAAAATCCAACTTCAACGCCTCAAGATATTCTTTCGGGTCTTTAATCTCTTTCTGCAACTTCGCCATCTGCATGAGCCACGAAATTTTTTTGTCATGGTCGCTGGTGGCGGGCTTTGATGAGCCGCTCTCTTTGTACTTCCAATGAGCCGCGATGCCGTATTCGGAAATTTTGTGCATGGCGAACGTGCGAATCTGAATTTCAAGCGGATAGCCCAACGCCATAACCGTCGTGTGCAATGAGCGATAACCGTTGCTCTTCGGCGTGGCAATGTAGTCTTTGAATCTGCCGGGAATCGGTCGCCATTTCGAGTGAATGACGCCGAGAACGTGATAACAGTCTTTCACGTCGTCGACAAGAATTCTCACGGCGGACAAATCGTAAATCGCACCGATCTCTTTGTTGTCGCGCGCCATTTTCTTGTAAATGCTGTAGAAATGTTTTGCACGCCCGCTGATTGACGCGTGAATATCCAATTCGTCAAATTCTTCCTCAATCAAACGAACTGCCTCGCTGATGTAAATTTGCCGCTCACGACGTTTCTGCTTGACTTGCTCAACCAACTCATAATAAGCGTCGGGGTCAAGATAGCGGAAACTTAAATCTTCAAGTTCCCATTTGATGTTCGATATGCCCAGACGATTTGCCAACGGCGCGTAAAGATCCAGAGTTTCTTTGGCAATGCGTTTACGTTTGTCCTCGCGCATGAATTTCAACGTGCGCATGTTGTGAAGTCTGTCGGCAAGTTTTATCAAGATGACTCGCAAATCTTTTGCCGTCGTGATGATTAATTTGCGATACGCCTCGATTTGTTGTTGCTCCTTGCTCTGAAAATAAATCTGTCCGATTTTCGTCACGCCGTCAACCAAAAGCGCGATTTCGTCTCCGAATTGTTTCTTCATGTCGTCGTTACTTAATTTCGTGTCCTCAACAACGTCGTGAAGAATTGCGGCGGCGATCGCTCTGTCGTCAAGCTGAAGTTCTGCCAAAATCGCGGCGACGTTGAGCGGATGATTGATGTACGGTTCGCCCGATGCACGTTTCTGCCCTTCATGAGCTTTGCTCGCCACTTCATACGCTTTGTCAATCAGCTTTAGGTCGGCGTCGGGCATATAAGATTTGACCATTTCTTTAAGCGAATCTATCGTTACGGGCGGCTTATCTTTGTCGTTCATGTTATTAGGGAACGTCGCTTTACAACCGCGTCAAGCGAAATGATTTTTCCGCCGGTCGTCGGCATGAATTCGACTTCCCGTTTCCTCCTTCCCAATCGATATGTTCTTGAGTTCATCAGTTCCAATTTATTTTTCGGGCGCGGCATGTCAAAAGTTTTTTTGTCGCGGTTGAAGACGATTAAGCCGAGCTCTTCGAAAATTTTTATCGCGCTGTCGAAAGTGTATATCGAAAAATTTTTGCCGGTCGCGTTGTTGAAAGCCTTAAGCAGTTCGCAAAGGTCGAATCGTTCCGTATAAACTCGTGCGCGGCGAAGAAAGTTATAGACTTCGACGAGCTGATTTCGGTCGGGAAATTCGTCGGCGATTTCAACGGGCTCCAAACTCGAAACGGTGCATTGAATGCGAACGTTGCCTTGCCACTCGTCAAGCGACGGTTCATAAGCGACATCAACGGGCTCATTTTCGACAAGCGGCGCAAGATTTCCGCAACTCCACGCGACAGCCCGAATGTTCGGCATATCGGACGACGCGGCGGGTATCACGAAACTTAAATGATTGCCGTCCTTGCCGATTGCACGAGCCAAAGTTCCTCGAACATTTCTGCACGCGAGAATCGGTCGCGGATTGCCGATGCCATACGGTTCAAATTTGTCGAATTCGTGAGCAATGTCAATGTTAATCTGCGCGGGATGAATCAGCGCGTCAATGTTGAGAATCGGTTGAAAATCTTCGTCGCGCAAATTTTTCCGAACATATTCATCAAAACGGCGAACGAGCTCCGGAATTTTTTTCGTGGCAATGTTAAGACCTGCCGCCTGCGAATGACCGCCGTATTGATCGAACAAGTCAGCCATTGCGTCGAGAGCGTTCTTCATGTGCAAAGTCGGAATGCTCCTGCACGAGCCGCGAGAAATTATTCCGTCCTGCGTCGTCAAAATAATTGTCGGCAAATTGTAGCGTTCAACGAGTTTCGACGCCGTCAAGCCGATAACGCCTTCCTGCCAACCTTCGCCGGCGATAACCAACGTGCTCAAGTCTCCGCCGAGTTCTTCGCGCAAGGTGCGAACTTTTTCTTCAGCCTCAAGCAACATTTGCGCTTCAATGTCTTTGCGGTCTTGATTCATTTTGTTCAGCACGCGAGCCATTTCGTTAGCCTCATCGTCATTTTCACTAAGCAACAGCGCGAGTCCGTCACTTGCAGATTTCAAACGTCCGACGGAATTCAGACGCGGTGCAATTTGAAATGCGACGTGACCGGGAGAAATTCTCTTGTCGCCGGAAACAGAGACGTTGACCAATGCACGAAGACCAACGCACGGCGTCGAACGCATTGCACGAAGACCTACGCGCACGATTTTACGATTTTCGCCGAGAATCGGAACTAAGTCCGCGACTGTCGCCAAAGCCGCAAGCTCAATATCGGTCGTGTACTCTTGAACGTCGACGCCGCGCAGATAATTCATCAACGCCTGACTAAGTTTGAATGCGACGCCGGCTCCGCAAAGATTTTTATCGGGATAAGGACAGCCGCGTTGATTCGGATTGACGACTGCGACAGCCGACTTGATGTCTTCAAGCGCGGGCAAATGATGATCGGTAATGATAACGTCGAGTTTGTCTTTGACGGCGGCAATTTCGCGTTCGTTGGTTATGCCGCAGTCGACGCTGACGAGGAGCGTTGCGCCTTCCGACAAAATTTTTTTCAACGCGGGAATGTTCATGCCGTAGCCGTCACTTCTGGCGGGAATGTAACTTTCGACTTGTGCGCCGAGTTTTCGCAACGTGCGAATCAAAATTGCCGACGCGCTCATTCCGTCAACATCATAGTCGCCGTAAACGCAAATCTTTTCGTGTTCGTCAATGGCTCGTGAAATTCTGTCGACAGCCTCACGCATACCTTTCATGATAAACGGATCGTTAAAGGGCGCGGCTTCCGGCTCCATGAAATTTTTCGCCGATTGAGCGTCGTGTATTCCGCGATGATACAAAATTTTTGCAGTGAGTTCGCTGACGTTCACAGCCGCCGCGATTGCTTGAACTGTTGACGTGTCCGAGTCTTTAACGATCCAATTTTTTCTCATAGAATTTCTCCTAACTTTGTTTGACATTTGCCGCTTGATTGTACAATTCTTTATTGAAACTGTCTACAAAAAAAATCTAGTCCACGGTTCCTAATCCCTCGTCCCTAATTCTTTTCGCACGCGCTGTTGAAGGTCGTAGAGTTTGCTCATTGCTTCAATCGGCGTCAAACTCGGCACATCAAGCGCGAGAAGTTCTTTCAAGCCCTGCGCCATGAACAAATTCGGTGACGCGGAAATTTTTTTGTCGATGACGGGACGAACGGGCTCCGACGTTTCCATTGACCGCAAAATTTCTTCCGCACGTTTCATTACAGACTTGGGCAAGCCCGCGAGTTTTGCGACTTGAATGCCGTAAGATTTATCCGCGCCGCCGAGACGAATTCGCCGCAAGAAAATGACTTCACTGCCGCGCTCCTTGACTGCAACGCAAAAATTTTCTATCCGCGCCGAAGTGTCCGCCAAATCCGTCAGCTCGTGATAGTGCGTGGCGAAGAGAGTTTTCGCGCGAATTTTTTTGTCAATGTACTCAATCACTGCGCGGGCAATGCTCATGCCGTCAAAAGTCGAAGTTCCGCGTCCGACCTCGTCAAGGACAATCAAGCTGTTGGCTGTGGCGTATTTCAAAATCTGCGCGACTTCATTCATCTCAACCATGAACGTCGATTGACCGCTTACAATGTCATCGCCGGCACCAATGCGCGTAAAAATTCTGTCGACGGGACAAATGTTCGCACTCGCCGCCGGAATGAAACTGCCCGCCTGCGTCATCAAAGTTATCAGCGCGACTTGCCGCATGTAAGTCGATTTGCCCGCCATATTCGGCCCGGTAATAATCATCATTGCACAACGATTCGGCGCAAGATTTGTATCATTTGGCACGAAAAGACTGCTCGACAAAATTTTTTCGACAAGCGGATGACGACCGTCGCGAATCACAAGCTCGCCGTTGATGTTGAGATCGGGACGCGTGTAATTGTTAATCTGCGCGGACTCTGCAAGACTTGCGACAACGTCAATCAGCGCGACACGTTTGGCAGTGTCTTGAATTTGCGGCAGACGATTTTTTACGCGGTCTCGAACGTCGCAGAACAGATTGTATTCAAGATTGACGATTCGTTCCTGCGCACCGAGAATCTTAGTTTCAAAGTCTTTCAATTCGGGCGTGATGTATCGTTCCGCATTAACCAACGTTTGCTTGCGAATGTAGTTATCGGGAATTTTGCTCGCGCCGCTGTGCCGAACTTCAATGTAGTAGCCGAAAACTCGATTGTAGCCGACTTTCAACGCGCGAATGCCCGTCCGAAGTTTTTCACGCTCTTCAAACTCCTGCAGAAAGGCGCGGCTGTCAGTCGATATTCGGCGCAATTCGTCAAGCTCCGCGTTGTAGCCGCCGTTGATAATTCCGCCGTCGCGAACGGAAGTTGATGCGTTCTCGTTGATGGCGTCGTCGATAAGTTGCGCCTCGTCGTTGAAGTCGTTCAAACCGTCGCGGCAGGCACTCAAAATGTCGCTCGTCACGTCACGCAAAATTTCTTTGAGTTTCGGCAACGTTCGCATTGAAATTTTCAGCGCGGTTAAATCTCTTGCATTTGCAGAGCCGACTTCAATTTTGGTCATCAAGCGTTCCAGGTCGTGCACGTCGCGCAAAGTCTCGCGCAAATTCCGACGCGTCGTAAAATTTTTGAACAGCTCTTCCACAGAATCAAGCCGCCGATTAATCGCCGCAACGTCAACCAACGGACTTTCAAGCCAACGTCTTAACAACCGATTGCCCGGCGCAGTTTTGGTGCAGTCCAGCACGGCGAAGAGCGTATCTTTTTTTGAACCGTCGCGAAGATTTTTGACGACTTCCAAATTTCGCAGAGCCGTCGCGTCCAAAATCAAGTGGCTGCTCATGTCAAGGCGCGTGAGTTTCGACAGGTGCTTTAAATCGGTGCGAACCGTCGAGTGAATGTAGCGCAAAAGATTTTCCACGGCACGCGCGGCGAGTTCAGACACGGGCAATTCGTTCGCTTCGAAATGTTGTGCGGAAAAATTTTCAGTAGGATTCTGCGCGGCGTCGACGTTCGTAAATGTGCAACCGTCAAGCTTGATGTCGGCAAAATTTTTTAGACGCTTAAAGAACGTCAACTCATCGGCAATCAAAATTTCGTGCGGGCTAAGGCGATAAAGCTCGTCGAAAAGATTTTGTTCACGTGAGCCGCCGTCATAGAGCGCGTAAAAAATTTCGCCGGTTGAAATGTCTGCGCCCGCCAAAGAAATTTCCGCCGCGTCTTCGAGAATCAGCACGAGGTAATTGTTGACGACGTTTGTCAGCGTGTCATCAGTGAGAATCGTGCCGGGCGTTACGATTTTTGTCAGCGCGCGTTCAGTGAGACCTTTCGCCTTCGGATCTCCGATTTGGTCGACGAGAGCCACACGATAACCTTTGGCGACGAGCTTTTGAAGATAACCTTCGACGGCGTGAGCAGGCACTCCGCACATCGGAACTTGTTGACGTTGCGTCAAAGTCAAGCCGAGTTCGCGCGAGCCGGTCACAGCGTCGTCGTTAAACATCTCAAAAAAATCTCCGAGCCGGAAGAATAAAAGTTCGTTCGGGTGCTGAAGTTTCTGCGCGTGATATTGTTCCATCATCGGCGTTAAAGTTTTGTCACTCAATTCATCATCTCCGAAAAATTTTTCGCAAGCAGTTTATCAACCGAA
>CAMNPA010000093.1 GCA_946547205.1 uncultured Selenomonadales bacterium
GCATCCGGCGACGCGGTCGGCGGCGGCGCGCGTCCATGCGCGCCGGGTCTCAATTTCTTTCAACGTGACTTTATCAACAACACCTAAAACATTGAGCGATAAATTTTCTCGTCAAGCTCTTTGAAGACGTTGAAGACAATTTCAAGCTCGCACGTCGCCAAAAAATTTTTCACGGTCGCAACGGCAATTTCAGCGGCACGACGATTCGGAAAGTGAAATTCGCCCGTCGATATGCAACAAAAGGCTACGCTCTTCAGATTGTGTTCAGCGGCAAGCGTCAAGCAAGATTCGTAGCAGGCGGCAAGTAAATTTTCATCGGCAACGGTCGGCTCGCGATTTTCGGGAATAATCGGCCCGACGGTGTGCAAGATGAATTTGCTCGGCAGATTGAATGCCGGCGTAATTTTCGCGTGACCGGTCGGCTCGTCGTGACCTTGCTCGCTCATGATTTTGTTGCACGTCGCGCGAAGTTGCAATCCTGCCGCAGAGTGAATCGCGTTGTCAATGCAACCGTGCAGCGGAATGAAACAGCCCAAAAGTTTTTCGTTGGCGGCGTTGACAATCGCATCGACTTCAAGGCGTGTGATGTCTCCGCGCCAAATTTTTATGTGCGGTGCGACGTTCGGGATGTCGGAAATTTTTACAATGCCGCGCTCTTGAACTTCAGCCGATAACAATTCGTCTTGAAGTCGCAGAAATTTTTCATCAAAATTCATCGGCGGACAAACGTTCATCAACGCGCGCAAAAGTTTTCGTTGAGCAGTCACGTCGGCGGGAACATTGACGATTTTCAACTGCGGAATCATGTTCAGCAGGCTCGCGTTCAAAAATTTTATCAGCGTCAATCGATTCATAAAGCCTTCAACACCTCCGAAATGTCCGCGTCGATTGTCAAACTCTGCGCGGCAATTTCATCAGGAACGAATGCTTGACCTTTGTTAATGCAGACGTAATGCGCCTTCGGATTCGCCGCCGTGAATCGCCAAAACGGATATTTGATGATGCCGGGCGTGTTGCCGCCGACGCCGAGTTCAAGATAAACAATGTCGCCCGCCGCATAAGTTTTCAAAAATTTTTCGTAGCGATAAGCCGCCGCGTGCCAACCCGAATCCTCAACAAATTTGTCGTCACTGCGAAGGTTGAGCGTCATAATCTCGCCGCACTTCGGACAACGCGGAAACAATTTTTTCGGGACACGCAAATTTTTCTGCGCGGCAATCATCTCGCGAACGGTCTGCTCATTGTCGTAAGTTTTATTGTGGCACGGCGTCGAACATTGAAACAAACCGTAATCGCCCTGCGTGTAAAAGAGTCGCGTCTTATCGAAACCGTTGAGCAAAAATAAATGGTCTACGTTTGTCGTCAGCACAAAAAAATTCTTATCGCGAACAAGCTCCAAAAGTTTTCGGTAAGTTGCATTCGGCGGAAGGTCATAACGATTATAAAAAATGTTGCGGCTCCAATAAGCCCAAAACTCTTCGGGCGTGGCAAAAGGATAGAATCCGCCGCTGTACATGTCGTGAAAGCCGTAAGCCGCCTCGAAGTCCGCGAAATATTTTCTGAAGCGTTCACCGTCATAAGTGTAGCCCGCCGCCGTCGAAAGTCCCGCGCCTGCTCCGATTAAAATATTTTTCGCGCCGTGAAGAATTTCTTTCAACTCGGCAATTTTTTCCGTCAACATCAATCAAAGCCTCCAACGTTAATTCTCGGCACTCGCGCTGAAATTAGACAAGTGACCTCGTAATTTATCGTTTGCAAATGATTCGCGGCGTCATCAATCGTCACGGCATCTGAACCGAACAAAATCACTTCGTCGCCAACTGAAACGCCGTCAATGTCCGTCACGTCAATCATCGTCTGATCCATGCAAATTCTTCCGGCAATCGGCGCAAGTTGTCCGCGAATGTCGACGTGAAAATTTTTGTAGGCGCGAATGTAACCGTCGGCGTAACCAATCGGCAACGTGGCAATCAACGACTCGCGACGCGCAACAAATTCGCGACCGTAACCAATCGACGTGCCCGCAGGAATTTTTTTCAGCTGAACAATTCGCGCGATGAGTTTCATTGCAGGACGAAGTTCAATCGTGCGGCGAACGTTCGGAGCAGGATAAAGCCCGTAAGTGATAATTCCGGCTCGCACCATGTCAAAATGCGCCTCTGGTATGTCGAGAATCGCGGCTGATTCGGCAAGGTGGACAATCTTCAACGTGACGCCTGCCTCGCGAATTTTTCTTGCAACGTCGGAGAAAATTTCAATCTGTCGGCGCGTGAAAGTCCTGTCGTCATTGTCGGCGTCGGCGAAGTGCGAAAACATTCCTTCAAGCTCAACGTTCGGCAGACGAGAAATTTCAACGGCAAGCGCGACAGCCTCATCAGCGGCGACTCCGATACGTCCCATGCCCGTTTCAACCTTCAAGTGAACTTTGGCGAACTTGTCTTGAGCGACGGCGGCGGCAGAAATTTTTTTCGCAAGCTCTAAATCGGCAACGGCGGCAGTTAAATCATTCGCAACGACAACTTCGGCGGCAGTCGACGGAATCAATCCGAGAATCAGAATCGGCAAAACAAAATCTGCGCGGCGAAGTTCCAAGCCTTCATCGACGGTTGCAACCGCCAAAAAATCCGCACCGCACTCGACAGCGATTTTTGAAACGGCAAGCGCACCGTGCCCGTAAGCATCGGCTTTGACGACCGCACAGAGTTTGACCGCAGAATTAACATGACGACGAATTTCCGTCAGATTGTGGCGTATGGCGTCAAGATTTATCTCGGCGCGAACATCACGAAAAATCATTTCAAGACCTCCTTGGCAAAAAAAATTTCCCGCGACAAAACGTCCGGGATTTTTCTCAACGTCTCAACCGATAAGCGACGAGGCAATAGACACGAACAACGAGCCAATGCTAAAACCTTCGTCAACGTCTCTCATTGCGACAAGCGGCATACGCGCGACAGGTTTGCCGTCGTAACGGAGAATTGCCTCGCCCAAAACGTCGCCTTCATGAATGCCTTTGCCCGCGTCAACAACTCGCGGCACGTCGTAAGTCACCTTCAAAAGTTTAGGGTCTTCATTAGCCATCAGCGGGAAATTTAAATTCTCCTTGACACCGACGCTTAGAGTAGCTCTCTTGCCGCCGCGCACGAAAACAGTTTTTTCAACCTGCTCCTTGTCAATGCCGTTGACCATGCGCACGCGTTCAAAGCCGTAATTCAAAAGCTCCGTGGCGTCAACGAAACGAGTATTGCTGTCGGGCGAATGCATTATCACCGCGATAAGTTCAATGTCGCCGCGTTTGGCAGACGCCGCAAGACATCCTGCCGCCGCAACAGTCCAGCCGGTCTTTATGCCGTTCGCGCCCTTGTACGTGCTCAAAAGTTGATTCGTGTTGTTGAGTTCCGCAAATTTTTCTTTCGGGCTTATCCAACGAATCGACGTGTGATTGGTCGCGACAAGCTTACGGAAATTTTCGTTCTTCATGCAATAGGTGGCAATGCGCGCCATATCAGAGGCAGTCGAGTAGTGATTCGTCGCGGGCAGACCGTTTGGATTGACGAAGTGCGAATGCGTGCAACCAATTTCCGTCGCTTTATCGTTCATCATTTTGGCGAACTGCGGAACGGAGCCGCCGACAGCTTGAGCAAGTGCAACCGCGCCGCCGTTTTCCGAAATGACCATAAGAGCCGTCATAACGTCCCACGCGCTCAAGGTGTCGTTCTCGCCCCAAGTCAAGGCAACGTCTTCCGTAAATGCAACGTCGCGACTTATCCTAATCGTATCAGTTGGTTTAAGATTTTCCAATGCAACGATGCACGTCAACATTTTTGTCATGCTTGCCGGCGGACGTTCGGTTTCTGCATTTTTCTCGTAAAGAATTCGTCCTGTTGATGCCTCGACGAGAATTGCAGAGTCCGCCAAAACTTTCAGCTCGCCCGCCGCTTGAACCAATGAATTCGCCGCAAAGACGACCGCAAAAATTATCGCCGCGAAAAAATTTTTCATCACTGCCTCCTAAAACACTAAAGGCGGAAGTTCCTGCACCTCCGCCTAAAAATTTTCTATGTTGGTCGGAACGACGAGACTTGAACTCACGACCTCTTCCACCCCAAGGAAGCGCTCTCCCAAACTGAGCTACGTCCCGAACGCCTTGCACTTTAACACACCTTGAAAAATTTTGCAAGAACTTTTTTTATGAGCTTATCTCCTGCCGCGTTTGACAGGCGAAACGATGACATAACGATAAGGCTCCTCGCCCGCGCTGTGAGTTTCGACGCGATCATTTTCTTGCAGGACGGTATGAATAATTTTTCGCTCGTGACGATTCATCGCCTCAAGTCGAACGTCTTTGCGAGTTTTAATCGCGCGGTCGGCAACACCTTTGGCAAGTTTGGTAAGCGCAACTTCGCGGCGGTGACGATAATTTTCAACGTCAAGCGTGAAGTGAATCTTGTCTTCCGATTTGCGATTGACAGCCAAATTCAAAAGGTATTGCAATGCGTCGAGCGATTGCCCGCGTCTGCCGATTAACACGCCCAAATTTTTGCCGATTAGATTGAAAATGAAACCGTCCTCTGCCGCGTCGATGACTTCGATTTCAATTTCCATGCCCATTGCCGAGAAAACGTCTTGCAGAAATTTTTTCGCCGATTCGACAGCTTTGTCGCGGTCAACGGGCTCCGGCTCCGATTTTTCTTCGACGACGGGCGACGGTTCCAAAACCGGCTCAAATTCTTTGACGGGCTCATTAACGGGCTCTTCAACGATTTCCTCAACCGTTTCCGCGACTGATTCTTTGACGGCAGGAACTTCGACTTGCCGCGCAGGTTCCGAGACTTTTACGGGCGGCACAATTTCTTTGACTGTGGCACGAATTTTCGCGGGAGTTTCGCCGAGCAGTCCGAAGAATTTTCTTGCCGGTGTCTGCAAAATTTCGACCTCAAGATCGCTTTCTGAAACGCCGAGTTCAGCGACTGCCGCTTGAATTGCCTCGTCGATTGTCTTGCCGGTCTTCTCAATAACTTTCGCCATTTAAGCAACCTCCTTGCCGTCTTCCTGTCGATTCGTCCACCACTGTTGAACGATCTGCACGACATTCATCGTCACCCAATAGAGCACGAGCCCTGCGGGGAATTGCAAACTTATCCAGCCGATAAACAACGGCATAATAATCATCATAACTTTCATTTGCTGATTGGCGTCGCCGCTTGTGGACATCATCTTTTGCTGAAGGAAGGTCGTTGCCGCCGAAAGGAAAGGCAGTGCGTAAGTCGGGTCGGGTTCGGACAAACTGGGCAGCCATGCAAATGACGGAGCCGCGCCGCCGTAGTCGAAACTGTAGAGCGTGTAATACATTCCCATCAAAATTGGCATTTGAATCAACATCGGCAAGCAGCCGGACATTGGATTTGCGCCTTCTTTTTGATAAAGCTCCATCAATTTTTTTTGCATGACTTGCGGATTGTCCTTGTACTTTTCCTGCAACTTTTTCATCTGCGGTTGAATTCGTTGCATCGCCTTCATGGATTGAAGTTGCTTTTTCGTGAGCGGATAGACTAAAATTTTTATCAAGATTGTAAGCAGGATTATTGCCAAACCGTAACTGGGCACGCCGACAATTTCCGTCAGCGAATAGAGCACGTTGAGCACTGTTGCCATCAGATATTCTATCGGCGCGAAGATGCCGTCAAAAATTCCGGGTTCGTCCAAAACATCACATCCTTTGGTTAGCGGTTCATCACGGAACGGGATCATAGCCGCCTTTGCAGAACGGATTGCAACGAAGTATTCGCCACAGAGCCATCAGCCCGCCGCGCAACCAACCGTATTTTTTCAGAGCGTCAATGGCATAATTTGAGCACGTCGGAACGAATCGGCAACACGGTGACTTTAAAGGCGACAACCACCGCTGATAAAATTTTATCAATGCTATTAAAAATCTCGTCATGGC